>JAFSWY010000025.1 GCA_017444295.1 Selenomonadaceae bacterium
CCACCTCGCCGGTTGCCTTGCTGTCATTCAGCAAAGTCCCATAGAACTCGCTGCCATCTTCCAAAATCAGCTTGCCTTTCAAAATGACACCTCCTGCCTTATTCCACAACCTTGCCATCCCGCATGACAATCCTGCCATCCACGAGAGTCATGACGGCACGTCCCTTGAGCTTCCTCCCTGCAAAGGGGGAATGGGAGCCTTTCGTATAGAAGGCCTTTTCGTCCACCGTCCATTCCAGCTCCGTATCAATGACCACCACATCCGCAGACATCCCAGCCTCGATGCTTCCTGCCTCAAAGCCAAAGATCTTCGCCGGTGCATAGGTCATTCTCTCGATCAGGAAGGGAAGCTCGATCTTGCCCCCATGATAAAGATCGGTAAGGAGAACCCCAAGGGCGGTCTCCAGTCCCGGAAATCCGCTGGGCGCATAGATGTATTCCCTGTCCTTTTCCTCCTGGGCATGGGGGGAATGGTCCGTCACGATCATGTCAATGGTGCCGTCTTTGATGCCTTCCAGAACCGCTGCCACATCCTCCTTCGTGCGCAGGGGAGGATTGACTTTCGTTGAGGTATCCGTAAAATTCACAAGGTCCTCCGTCATGGTCAGATGATGCGGCGTGGCCTCTGCCGTGACCTTGACACCGCGGGCCTTCGCCTGACGCACGATATCCACGGCACGCCCCGAGCTGATATGTGCCACATGAACCTTGGCATCCGCATACTCCGCCAGCATGATGTCCCGCATGACGGCGATATCCTCTGCCACAGCCGGCCGCCCCTTTATCCCAAGCATGGCGCTCCTGTGTCCCTCATTCATGGCGCCATCCTCCACAAGAGAGGTTTCCTCGTCATGGTTGATGATGATCTTGTCGAAGCTGCGAAGGTAATCAAAACCATTCAGCAAAAGCCTTGCCGAATCCACGAAATGGCCATCATCGGAAAAAGCCACCGCCCCTGCTTCTGCCATGTCCCCGACTTCCGCAAGTTCCTCGCCCTTTTGTCCCTTGGAGAGGGCGCCAATGATCTCAATATGGACAAGTCCTTCGCTTTCCGCCCTGCGCTTCAGGGAACGCACAAGAGCGGCGTTGTCCACCACAGGCTTCGTGTTCGGCATCGTGGCAACCCTCGTATAACCGCCTGCCGCAGCCGCCATAGAGCCTGAAACGAAATCTTCCTTCGCCTCCTGGCCGGGTTCGCGAAGGTGCACATGCATATCGATCAGCCCCGGTGCCACAACCTTGCCCGACACGTCAAAGACCTCTGCCCCTGCCTCAGGAAGCCCCTTGCCGACACTGGCAATCTTCCCATCCTCGATAAGCACATCAAGGCATTTATCTATCTGGTTCTTCGGATCGATGACCCGACCATTTTTCAACAGAATCTTCATTCCTGCCTGCCTCCCGTCAAAACCAAAGTAAAGAGTGCCATACGGACTGCCACGCCATTCTGTACCTCTTCCTGAATGGCGGAATTGCCACAGTAGGCCACCTCCGGCGAGATTTCCCATCCCTTGTTCATGGGACCGGGATGCAGGACCAGGACATCTTTCCTGGCCAATCCCAATCGTTCACTGTTCAGCCCAAAAACGCGGGCATACTCCCGTGTCGTGGGGAAAAGTCCGCCCTTCATGCGTTCCAGCTGGATGCGCAGCACCTCAATGACATCCGCCCCCTCAATGGCATCCTCTATCCTGTCGTGGAGGACGACACCGGGTTCCTCGGAAAGGAACCGTGGCAGGAGCGTCCCGGGTCCGGCAATGTGGACTTCCATCCCCATCTTCCGCATGCCCTGGATATCCGAACGGGCCACGCGGCTGTGAAGCACATCCCCAAGGATCGCAACCTTCAGCCCTTCCAGATGTCCCTTGTGCTGC
>JAFSWY010000259.1 GCA_017444295.1 Selenomonadaceae bacterium
ATTGCCGTGAAATGCTTGGCGGCGGAATGCCGGACAAGATTTTCCTGATTGCCAGTGATATGGTGCGAAAGGAGGGGGATACACCCTATGGGCGCATGCCCCATCTAACATATTTGAAATGCCGGATTCGAGAAATATACGGTCATCCTGATATCGAGGAACGGATGGAGGTCTTGGAGTATAAAGATATGCTGGCCGATATGGATAAAGCGGTCATGGAGCTATCGGAAATGGCCAGTCGATTCACCGAATTTTCTAAGGGGCAGGCGGGAAAAGAGATTTATCTTCACGCGGATGTGACGGGAGGGTTCCGCCACGCTTCCATGATGATGCTGGCCATCATGCGGCTTACCAAATTTCTTGGGATTCGCATGGGGCGGATTTTGTATTCTGAGCCTGCGCAGCATACCGTCTATGTGGCGAACAAGATACACGCAATGTTCGATTTGATCTCCGGCGTAGATGAGTTTGTGCAGTTCGGCAGCGTCAATGCCTTGCGGCGCTACTTCAGCCAAAGCTCGGATGAGCAGAGCAGGGAGATGAAGGAGCTGTTGGCGGCTATGCAGAATTTTTCGGATGCTATCCGGCTTTGCCGCACGGAATCCATTCCGTTGATCATGTCGAATCTGAGGGAAAAAATAGAGGCATTCGGACGTTCCGGCGGAAATTCATCGGAGGAGAAGGTGTTTTTGCAGCTGCTTCAGCGCGTGAAGGCCGAATATGAGATGGTGACGCAGGACGCGTCTACGGAATTGGATGTCATCCAATGGTGTATCAAGAAGGAACATTGGCAGCAGGCATTGACATTTTCGACGGAACGGCTGCCCATCTATATCGTTGATCATCATATCTGTGAGCCGAGTCAGGAAAACTACCGGAAAAGGTCAGATCATCTCCATCACCACTGGCAGCAGAATTTCATAGTCAAAGAGATTCTGCCGCTGCCGCAGGGTTCTGAGCGTGTGGAACAGGTCAAGGAGAATTTGCTGGAAGTTTTCCGGGGTGCATTATCTGACGGGGACCGGCAGATTGAGGAAGATTTGAAGGCATTGAGGCTGTCGCGGGAAAAATTCGATTTGCTGATCAAGGAAATAGAGAACGCGGATCGGATTGTGCGCGAGATACGCGGACATATGGGCCGTGTATTCGGTAAGCCGCTAACAAGGAAAAACATCAATAAAGTATATCCTTCTGCCATACTGAGGGCTCATGGCATGTTTTCAAAGCTGTTGAAGTTTCTGTATTTCGCAACGGTCCACAATGATGACCAATCCTATATCTATTACCTGTATAGCAACGTATCGAGAAAAAACATCATCGACAATCTCCTGCACTGCGCCCTGGAAGACTGTGTTGTACGGGATGAAATCTATTGTCTGGTGAAGGTGCTCCAGAAAGGCAGGACACAAAAGACCGGGAATGAAAAGGAACGCTCGGACGAGGAAAAATGGCAGGAACGGGAAACATATTGGAGAAACGCATTTTCCTTTGGCCTTGTCAGGACAGCATATCCGAAAAAGCAGGAACAGATCATTGCTTTGTTGAGGAGTTTCCATTTTTTGAGGGCAGAGAGGAACCAAATCAATCACGCAAACGATAGCAGTGTGAAAGTGGAAGAGATAAATATGAATGTGGACAAAGCGCAAATGTTGGTACAGGGGTGTCTGCAGCTGATTCGTGAGATTGAGGGGTGAAGGCGGGAGTACGGAAGGAAAAATACGATTAAAGCAGAATATATTATCTTGGATGTTGGTAGGCAGTCAACGAGGGAGGGAGCTATGTGGCAGAAATGGTGAATGCGATTTTGTTCGATACCCGTTCGATTCAACGCTATATCTATGCGGGGAATCGTCTAAAGACAAACATCGGCGCATCTTATCTGGTGGATCGAGTGTTTTCAGAGGAACTGGTTCCTGTTTTGCAGGCAGAACTAGCGGAAGATGCCGTCGATGCGGAGGGCTGGAAGACAGGGATTGATGAGGAGCGATTGCAGAGACATGGACAGTGTGTGCTCGCCAGCAACGGAGGCGGCAGCGCCTTGGTTCTCTTCAGTCAGGATGTGGAACTGGAGCGTAGGATCGGGATTGTGCGGCATTTTACGCAGAATCTGTTGGTAAAACGGCCGGGGCTGCATATCGGGGCTGCACATGGTACGATTCGGCTGGGTGAGGATTTCCAGAAGGATTTGAAAGAACTGTACCGGAAACTCAAGGAGAATCAGAACAGGGTCCTTCCCTTGGTCAATGTGCCTTATCCGGGGTTGACGGTCAGTTGCGAAGTGGATGGAGAGGCAGCCAATTTCTATGACCGTGACCACAAGATTCGTCCGGAGGGGAAGTATGAACAAAGATTCTACTCTCAAGAGACTACGGTCAAGGCGATGGCTGCAGAATCGGCTACAGAGGCACTCCGAGCGAAATATCCCGATATCAGCAAACGTTTTGATTTCCCCATGCAGATTGAGGAGCTTGGACAGAAGGAGCAGGAGAACTATTTTGCCATTATCCATATTGACGGGAACAATATGGGGCAGAAGTTCCGCAACTGCAGCACTCAGGCGGAACGAAGCCGGTTGTCGGACAACGTACGCCGGAAGACAGAGGGCTGTTTTGGTAGATTGCTGGAATACATAGAGAAAGAATACGGTTCTTACGCGGATGTTCTCAATCTTGGCGGCAGCGTGGAAGGGAAGCCTTTCATGCCGATCCGGCCGATCATTTTGGGCGGTGATGATGTGACCTTTGTCTGCCCGGCCAAGATGGCGCTGCGCTATGCCAAGGTATTCATGGAGATGATGATGGAGCCGGATTCTGTAGAAGGGATTGACACAGAGGCGGCGCGACGGATGGACTGTTGCGCAGGCATTGCTATTTTGAAGACGACCTATCCGTTCTTCCGGGGCTATGAGCTTGCCGAACAGCTTTGTGAATCGGCCAAGCAGAAGATGAGAGGCCTGCTGGGCGAGAAGGATGGCGAGGGAACCAGCTGGTTGGATTTCGCGATTCTGCACGGAGAGCAGGCGCCGACTTTGGCACAGATACGTGAACAGGAATATACAGGTGCCCGCGGCAATATGCATTTCGGTCCGTATCAGGTGGGGCATAAGGCGGGATGTTTTCCAAAGGAGCATCGATATGATCTGGAAAATCTGCTGGATGCTGTCCAACAGTTCCATCGGGGTTGTATGGCCAATAATAAGTTGAAAGAAATGCGCATGGTGCTTCAGCATGGGAAACACGATGCGCAGAAGTTTCTGGCACAGTTGGAGCATCTGGGGCAGAGACTGCCGAAAATTCCTGAGTGGGCGGTTTACGCCGACACGCAGAACGGACTTTGGAGCGGCTCTCGTACGCCCTATGTAGATGCGATAGAAATGATGGACTTTATCCCAGCGGAAAGCAAGGAGGCGGCACCGGATGAAAATTGAACTGAACGTGACGGCAAAGTCCCCGATCCATCTCAGCTCAGGTCAGGCAGATGTCAATGTGGATGCGGATGTGATTCATGATCGGTATGGGATGCCCTATTTTCCGGGCAGAAGGTTCAAGGGGCTGCTTTATGAAAGTGCGCTGGAAGTGAGGGAAATGGGATGTCGGTCCGGTTATGACAAACTCCTGCAGGGAGATATCGATGTTCTTTTCCATCATGATACGGATGAGGGGGATGTGCAGCTCATTGTGCCGAACCTTTATCTGGCGAAGGAGGAAGAATACAGGGCGCTGTGCAGCGCGTGGGCGGAACTCCAAAAGAAATACGCCTCCCTTCTCACACCGCAGGATGTGCTCTTGGAGTATACGTCCATTCGCTATCAGACACGGTTGGTGGACGGTGTGGCAGCCAAGGGCTCCCTGCATAACATGCGGGTTGTGGATGATGGCACCGTTTTCACAGGAGTGTTGGAGCTCCGTGGGGAGGACGCGTCCGGCTATCTGTTTCCACTGGCGGCAGCCGTCCGTAATTTGAAGGTGGCAGGTCTCAAGCGAAACCGTGGGTTCGGCAGCATCCAGTGCAGGATGAAGTTGATGGATGGAAGCAATCGGACAGAAGAAGACATTATAAGGGAGGCGTTGGCTTGATATGGAAAAGATTGACGTCATTATAGAGACACTGTCTCCTGTGGTGCTGTCTGCAACGAGCAATTCCACCATCATGACAGACACCCGGAGCTGTATTTCAGGCACGGTGCTGCGGGGCATCTTGGCTGACCGCTATATCCGCATCCAGGGCCTTGGTGAAAAGGCGCACCACGATGAAGGATTTCGCCGGCTGTTTTTCAGCACGCTTCGTTTTGTGGACGCCAATCCGTCGGAGGATGGGCAGCGTTCCTTTGTGCTTCCCTTGTCGATGCAGCAGGAGAAGGCCAAGGATGGAAAGACTGTGGCAAAAATACAGGATTTGGCCCAGGAAGAGCACCCGGAGGATGGATACAAGGCGCTTCGCGGACGCGCTGTGCTTCGAGATGGGAAGTTGAAGCGGGTGGATGTGTCTACGAGCATTTCTTTGCATATCAGTCGGTCGGAGGCACAGGAACGGCTGGTTGGAAGCAGTAAATCCGGGAAAATATTCAACTATGAATCCATTGATGCGGGACAGGTTTTTCAGGGAAGCATTCTGGGGGAGCGGGAAGACCTTGAGGCACTGGTACAAGCGCTGGATTTGGAAGATGGCGGGATGGACTGCCGGATCGGGAGGTCGCGTTATGTCCAATACGGTGCCTGCCGGATAAAGTTTTTGCCTGTTTCCCAGATGCCGGGGGTCGCGATGGCGGACATTCGGGATAACGGTATTTTGCTGCGGCTGGATACGACATACCTCCCGGCGCCGGGGTATCAGGGCTCGGCGGATAGGCTCCTTCAGGCGGCAGCGGATGCGTTGGGAGCGGAGAATTTCACTATCCGGCGTGTGCATGCCGCAGTTGACGAGGTGGAAAACTTCGTGGGTGCATGGAAAATGAAACAACCCCGCCAATACGGGCTGGCAGCGGGAACAGTGTTTCTCCTGCAGCGCAAGGAGGGGACGTGGAGAAGCGAGGAGTTGGAGTGTCTGGGGAATCTCATCTACCGGGGCATCGGGATTCGCCGAGAAGAAGGCTTTGGACAGCTCAGGATCTGGCCATGGCAGAAATATGAGCTGGTTGTTCCATCGGAGTCTGCGAAGGCTGATGATGGGGGAGCACAGGAAGTATTGCGGCACAATCTGCCGGAATCCTTGAAGAATCAGGTGAAGAATATCCTGAGGCAGCGTATTCTGGAGCAGCTTCGTGTCTATGCCGGCGAGGATGTGGAAGCCATGCGCATTCCCGGCGGTTCCACTCATTTCTTCAACAGGCTGCTGGATATGTTGGAGCGTGTACGGAATAAAGATAGTGTCCGACAGTCCTTGAAACAGCTGTTAGTGGAAGAGAGCAGCCATCGGGATGATCGGATCCATGACAAGCAAAAGGAGAGGACTCCCTTTGAACGCAAGCTGGCAGGGATCGATGTGAGGGACAACTCTTTGGAAGAGTACCTGTATGGCCGTATTCCTATGCCCTATGAAGATGAGGCGGGCCGGTCGTGGCAGAAGGATGTCGGGGATAAGGACGCATGCAGCAGGCTGATGAAGGAAATCGGTCTGGCGGAGGATGATTTTTCGCTGAAGGATGGGGAATATTTCTACGCATACTGGCATGGAGTGTTCCGCCTGGCCAGGAAAAAGGCCACAAAGGCAAAGGGGGCGGTCTGATGGACGGGATGGAATGTGTGGTTGGCAAAGTCGTGCTGGAAGGCGAATTGGAGCTTCTGTCACCGCTTCTGGTGGGCGATGGCCTGGGGGAGCGGAATCAAGAGAATGACAAGGACATCCATGTCCTGCGAGATAAGAAGGGCAATCCCTATATACCGGGAACGTCGTTGGTCGGTGTCTTGCGGGAACGGATCGGTCTGCAGTATTCGGATCGGGTGGCGGAGTTGTTCGGTGACATGAAGGAATATCAAAGCGCGATACAGGCATCGGATGTCAAGTTTTGCAATGCTGCGCTGACTTTCCGGGATGGTGTGGCAATTGATCGCTATATGCATACTGCCATTGATGGAGCAAAGTATGATTATGAAGCGGTGGAACGGGGAGCAAAAGCTCCGTTTCGCATGGAGGTCACGTTGCGGGGTTGTCACACGGAAACGCCAAGAACGTGGCAGGAGTCACCCATCCGCAAGGATGTTGTGGATACGCTGCTCTTCCTGAAGGAACGGCTGGCAGAGGGGATTCATGCGGGAGCCATGACGGCCAAAGGCTTCGGTCTTCTCGCGGTTAAAAATATATCCATGGGGCTTTATGATTTTGCCCGGCAGGAGGACGTAAAGGCATGGCTGATGCAGGAAGTGCCGACAGCGGAGAAGGCATCCTGCCAGCTTGACAGGGAAAGCGGGCTGGATCCCCATGATCCCAAGAGTTTTCTCGTTGAGGCGAAGTTTGCTTTGCGCTCGTCTCTGCTCATTCGAAACTATACGACGGATTCCAACGGCAAGGCTATTGCTGTTATG
>JAFSWY010000026.1 GCA_017444295.1 Selenomonadaceae bacterium
GAGATATATCACGGAGGAACTGAAGGAATTCGAGACGAAAATCCTGGGGGCACAGGAGAAGATTGTCAATATTGAATACCAGCTGTTTACCGAAATCCGGGAAACCATCAAGACACGGCTTTCCAGTATCCAGCAGACTGCTCATGAAATCGCGATTGCCGATGTGCTCGCAGGGTTTGCGGAGGCAGCATCCTCGTACAATTATGTGCGTCCCCGCATGACGATGAACGGGGAGATCGACATCAAGGATGGGCGGCATCCCCTGGTGGAACGCATCTTGACCAGGGAGCTCTTTGTCCCAAATGATACGCATATCAATCACGATGATTGCGAGATCATGCTGATCACAGGCCCGAACATGGCAGGCAAGTCCACCTATATGCGCCAGGTTGCCCTTTTGACGCTGATGGCCCAGGTGGGGAGCTTCCTGCCTGCCAGGGAGGCATCGATTGCCCCGGTGGACCGCATCTTCACGCGAATCGGTGCCAGCGATGACCTTGTGAGCGGGCAGAGCACCTTCATGGTAGAGATGAATGAGGTGGCCCAGATATTGAAATATGCCACAAAGGACAGCCTGGTGATCCTTGATGAGATCGGCAGGGGAACCAGCACTTATGACGGCATGAGCATTGCGAGGGCGGTGGTGGAGCACATCGCGAAGAAAATCCATGCCAAGACCTTGTTTGCCACACATTACCATGAGCTCACGGATATGGAGAATGAAAAGGTACGGAATTTCTGTGTGGCGGTAAAGGAGCGGGGGACGCAGGTGGCTTTTCTCCGCCGCATCGTCACGGGAAGCGCGGACAAGTCCTATGGCATCCATGTGGCGCGGCTGGCAGGATTGCCGAAATCCGTTACCCAGCGGGCAGAACTCATCCTGGAATCCCTGGAAGCGGAGCAAGTTCCGCCCAGTAGCGGCAGCGCAGGGGCGAAGGATGTGAAGAATGCGAAGAAGGAAACTGTAGCACAGGCAGAGGTCATGGGGTCGCTTTTTTCCTCGACCATCCGTGAGGAACTGCTTTCCCTGGATGTCATGTCCATGACGCCGCTGGAGGCGATGAACGAACTGTACCGGTTGCAGGAACAGGCGAAGAAGGAGACAGGACGATTATGAGCACAATCCATGTATTGGATGACAGCACCATCAACAAGATTGCTGCCGGCGAGGTAGTAGAACGCCCCGCTTCCGTTATCAAGGAGCTTGTGGAGAATTCCATGGATGCAGGGGCGACGCAGATCGAAGTGGAGATTATGGCGGGCGGCACCAGTTTCATGCGTGTGACGGACAATGGCAAGGGAATGACTGTGGAAGATGCCAGGATGGCAATCCTGCGCCATGCCACCAGCAAGATACGGGAAGTGGGGGATCTCGGAACGATTTCCACCATGGGGTTCCGGGGGGAAGCCCTGCCTACGATTGCATCGGTTGCCCGTTTTTCCATGCTGACCCGTCAGGAAGGCAGTGAACTTGGGACAAGGGTGGACATCGTTGGAGGAAAGGAGCCGGAGATCCGGGAAACCGGATGCAATATCGGAACGACCATCAAGGTGGAGGATCTTTTCTTCAATACGCCTGCCCGAAAGAAATTCCTGAAGACGAACCATACCGAGGCGGGGAAAATCAACGATTTCATCGTGAAGCTCGCCCTTTCCCGTCCGGACATCGCCTTCCGCTTTGTGAACAACAACAAGCTTTCCCTCGTGACTCCCGGAAATGGCAATCTCTACGATGCCATTCGGAGCATTTACGGGGGAAATGTGGCAGAGTCCCTGCTGGGGCTCCATTTTGAGGATGGGGACACCCGTATTTCCGGCTATATCACGAAACCTTCGATGCTCAAGAGCAGCCGTGCATGGCAGACCTGCATCGTCAATGGCCGTGTCATCCAGAACCGGGCAATGGCAAAGGCAATCGACAATGCCTACCGATCCCTTGTGCCCAAGAGCGGGTTTCCACTGGCTGTGCTCCATGTCACCGTGCCCCAGCGTACCATTGATGTCAATGTGCATCCGCAGAAAACGGAGATGAAGTTTGAGGACGAGAGCCGTATTTTCAAGGTGGTCTATAAATCCGTTCTGGATGCGGTACGCCCGGCAGGACAGTCCCTGCAGAAAGTGGCCGCCCCCGTGGAGAAGGCGGAGCGCCATTATACGATGGAACCCATGCACTTCGTGCCGGCCTCGGCACCCCGGCAGGAAGAAGCATCGGGAGATTTTCGGCCAAAGACCATTTATGAGGCAGTGAGTCACGCGCCGAAAGGAACTGTTGCGGTGAGTTTTCAGGAAGCGCAGGAATCCGTCCAGGGAAGCCCTTTCGGGATCGCAGACCGAAAGGATGCTGCCTCATGTGGAATTTCACCGTCCCTGGATGGTGGGCCTGCTCTGGTCATGGAGACTGCGGAAGGGTCATCCTCTGCGGCAGAGGAAGAAAGACTGTCCTATGAAGGGAGGATTCTCCCCATCGGGCAGGTGGACAAGTGCTATATCATCGCGCAGGATCTCAAGGGGCTTTACATTGTCGACCAGCATGCGGCCCATGAGAGGATCCTCTTTGACAAGCTCTCTGCCATGTCGGAGGGAATTCCCTCCCAGCAGCTTCTCGTACATCTTGTCCTGGGCTTCGATGCTGCAGAAGCAGCTATGATTGAGGAGAACCGGGAGCTTTTCCAAACCCTTGGTTTTTCCCTGGAACCCAGTGGCCCAAGGGAATTCCGCCTTACGGAAGTCCCCGCGGATATCCCAGTGGGAGAAGCAGAGGATGTCATACGGGAAATCCTGGTGAATCTTCGCGAGATGCACCGGGTTACGGCAAAGGAGATACGGAAGCAGGTGCTGGCGACAACGGCTTGCCGTGCCGCCATCAAGGCAGGGGACGAGCTCAATCTGCGCCAGATGCAGATTGTTCTGGAGGAACTTGCGGCAACTGCGTATCCTTATACCTGTCCTCATGGAAGGCCGACGATCCTCAAGTTCTCCAGTGACGAGCTCGCAAAGATGTTCAAGCGTACGGGCTTTTGATCTGTATTGTTTTTTGTATTCATCTTCTGCTGATATGTTTCCTGTTCAACTTTTGTCTTGACAAAAATAACATATCTGCTATAATTATTTCACATAGTAATAGTAATAACAAGCAGGACAATGGTGTCTGAGATGCCATTGTCCTGCTTTTTTGTATGCGAAAGGAAGTGGAGACCATGAACGAATTGCTCATGCACAAGGAGCAAGTCAACGAGCAGCTTGCCCGGTACGGCGTGAAGTTTGGAATCTACAAAAACGGCGTATTTCATGAGCGTCTGTTCCCCTTTGATCCCATCCCGAGGCAGATTGGGCAGGATGATTTTTCTTTGCTTGCGAAAGGGCTGCGCCAGCGTGTCAGGGCACTCAATC
>JAFSWY010000260.1 GCA_017444295.1 Selenomonadaceae bacterium
CCCTGGAATATTTTGCCCTTGGCAAAATTTGAACAATGCGTTATGACGGGATAAACCCGTCGAAACGTTAATTAGTATATTTTGCCCTTGGCAAAATTTGAACAATGCGTTATGACGGGATAAACCCGTCGAAACGTTAATTAGTATATTTTGCCCTTGGCAAAATTTGAACAATGCGTTATAATAAAAGCGGTTTGAGCATTTTCAAGGTTTGGTCTTGGGAGGATAAAAGGAGATATTAGTATGGTACAGTTGCAGAAAACCCAGGTAAAGATTATCAGCATCCTTATTGCATTGGTGTTTGTGGGGAGCGTTGTTGCCATTGCGCTTACACAGTCTGGTTCCGGCATCGTGTCGGCAGCAGGGTCCTCGAATGTGGGCGTGGTGGATTATCGTCAGATCATGAGCCAGCATCCGGATCTTCAGGGTGCAAACAGCCAGATGCAGCAGGCTGTTACCGATGCACAGAAGGAGTTTGAGGAGAAGTCCGCAAACATGAACGATCAGGAAAAGAGCGATTATTACCAGCAGACGCAACAGCGCCTTCAGCAGAAGCAGCAGGATCTTCTCGAGCCCATCCAGAAGTCCGTAGAGGATGGAGTCAAGAGCGTGGCGGATGCAAAAGGCCTTTCCGTTGTCCTCGACAAGAGCACAGTGGTATATGGTGGACAGGATATCACGCAGGATGTCATCAAGAAGCTTTCCAAGTGATACCCATTATACAGGGATTGATGTTGCCGAGCCCGTCAGAGTGCTCGGCATTTTCATAGGTGCAGTTTTTCCCTATGGGTGATCCCGGGAGGAGGAGCCATATGGCGAAGAAGGCGCCGCCGGGGCAGCAAGCGGAAGCAGGACACGCAGAGCCCTTTTGGAAGGGACGGAAGGCTGCTCTATGCACAGGCATTCTTTTTTCAGCAGGGATGATTGTGCTGGGCGGATGGATGCTGCGTTCCTGGCTTGCTCCACCGCCCCCTGTTCCTGTTGCGGAACGAAAGGAGATCGGTTTCCTGAATCTTCAGGAGGCTGTCAAGGCGCATAAAGATTACAAGAGACTTCAGGAACTTCGGCAGGAATGTCTGGCGCTGCGTGAGGAGATTGCGGCTTCCATACCCTTGCCGATCGTGAAGCCGCCGGAGGTGGCAACAAAACCTTTTGATGATTCTGTGTGGCAAAAGAATGCGCAGAATATCATCGGAAGACGGGCAGAGATTGAGCGGAAACAGAAGCGGGCTGCCGAGGAATATTATGAGGCGAATCAGGAAGAGTATATGGCACAAAGGGATGCCATTGATGCACAATACCTCAATGATATCACGAACCTGAGATTGAAACTGGACAATGCGGATGTCCTGGGTCTCGACAGGGAGCTCGTTGCCCAATTGTCCGGGCAGATGGCGCAATTGCAGAGAGAACGTGGAGAGAAACAGGCATTGTTGCGCGAACAGTGGGATGATGCCATGGAGCAATATGCCCGGCAGGCAGTGGCACAAGACCTCGATGAGCTGAGGGCCCAGGCCACTGCTTCCAAGGAACAGCTGGAGGCCGAAGCGGTAAAGCGGCGGTCTGAGGCGCAGGCCAGGGATGTACTGGCAATGGAAGCGAGGATGGAAGCGTCCGAACGTTTTCAGAAGACGATGCAGAAGCGGCAGGAGCTTGCCGAGAAGCAGGATGAGATCCTTTCCTTGGAAAAACACATCTTTAATGATGTGGCAGGCAAGGCGGCAAAGCTGGCAATCCTGCATCATTTCACGATGGTAATTGCAAATCCCGCTGCGCGCCTGGAACCGCTCATCCCATGGCAGAATAGGGTTGGGCCTGCTCTTGAACGTCATTCCGGGGTGATTGTTTCCGGAGACGGCGATATCGAAGACATTACGGAGGAACTTGTTGCAGAGCTTAAGAGATGAAACCAATCAAGGAAAGAAGAGAATAGCGACAATGAAACTGAAAAAGAAATCTGCTGCCATGCTTGCAGCTGCCATGTTGTCCGCGATGCTTTTGGGTGGTTGCGGGCAAGTGAAAGTCGGTTATGTGGATGAGGCCCGTTTGGCCGAGGAGGCCCCCCAGATCAAGACAACCATGGAGGAGGGCACAAAGAAACTTGAGGAGGTCCAGTCAGAACTGGAGACGAAGTTTCAGGAGAACCCGAACATGACCATGGAGGAGGCACAAAAACTTCAGCAGGAGGCCCAGCGCAAGGCAATGGGCATCAACCAGCAGTATATGACACAGGTACAGCAGAAAATGGATGTGGCCTTGGCAGAAATCGCAAAGGAAAAGAAACTCGATGTTGTGGTTGACAATGAGGGACTGCAAAAGACCGTCTTGCTGGGTGGCATCGATGTTACGGACGAGGTCATCCAAAAATTGCAATGAGGATGGTAGGGCGAGATGAAGAAGACGTTAAAAGAGATTGCCGCCTTTGTGGGAGGCCGGATTGCAGGGGATGAATCCATTGAGGTTTGCGGCCTGGAAAATATTGAGGGGGCCGGTCCTTCGGATCTCACTTTTGCCGTGGAATCCCACATTGAGGATGCAAAATCTTCCAAGGCAGCAGCAGTGATGCTTCCTGAGGGGGTGGAAGGTTTTCCCCTTCCCGCCATCCATGTGGCGGAGCCAAAGGCTGCCTTTGCCAAGCTTTTGGAATTGTTCACGCCGAAACTGGAGTTTGCAAAAGGGGTGAGCCCTGAGGCCCATGTCGGCAAGGATGTAAAACTCGGCAAGGACGTTATCATCATGCCCTTTGCCGTGGTGGACGATCATTGTGTGATTGGTGACAGGGTGACCATCTACCCCCATGTCTATATCGGGCAG
>JAFSWY010000261.1 GCA_017444295.1 Selenomonadaceae bacterium
CATCCGGACGGAATTTTCCTGGTCATCTGTCCCAACCGCACCATGTTCCTCAAGGAGGATGCACATCTGGAGCTTGCCCCCTACCGCAGGGTCTGCCCGCAGCTGATGGTCAGCTATGGGCCGGGGGAAATCTACCGCTATCGGGGAAAAGGCGGCATGCTCAACAGTTCCCTCCTTGCGATCGGCATGCGGGAAGGAGCCTGCCCGGAAACTCCCGAGGAGGAGCCGGCAAAGCAGCCGGAGTTTTTCTCCAACAGGATCATCCCGCTCTCCGCCCGTCTTGCGGCATTTCTCGATGCCACCACCAGGGAGCTCAGGGAATCCAACCGGGAACTCCAGGATATGGCCGAAATCGCGCGGGCAGCCAGCCTGGCAAAGTCCCAGTTCCTCTCGAACATGAGCCATGAGATCCGCACCCCCATCAACGCGATTCTCGGCATGGACGAGATGATCCTGCGGGAGGCCACGGACGAAACAATCCTGGAATATGCGGAAAACATCCGCATGGCAGGCAGCAATCTCCTGAGCCTCATCAACGACATCCTGGATTTCTCGAAAATCGAGTCCGGCAAGCTCGACATCATTCCGGTGGAATATGACCTGAGCTCCGTCCTCAACGACCTTGTGAACATGATACAGCATCGGGCAGAGAAAAAGGGCCTGCTCCTGGCGGTGAAGAGCTCGCCGGATCTCCCCAGCATCCTCTATGGCGATGAGATCCGCATCAAGCAGATTGTCACGAACATCCTCACCAATGCCGTGAAGTATACGCAGCGCGGCTTCGTGGCGCTCTCCGTGGACTACACCCCCAAGGACAAGGACACGATTTTCCTCAGGATCAGCGTCAAGGATACTGGCATCGGCATCAAAGAGGAGGACATGAAAAAACTGTTCTGCGCCTTCGAGCGTATCGAGGAGGAACGGAACCGTACCATCGAGGGGACAGGTCTCGGCCTGAACATCACCAAGCAGCTCCTCTCCCTCATGGACTCAAAGCTGGACGTGAAGAGCAACTACGGCAAGGGCTCCACCTTCTCCTTCACCCTGGAGCAGAAAGTCCTGGACTGGACCCCCATGGGGGATTTCGATGAGGCCTACCAGCGCTCCTTCGCCCAACGGGAAAAATACCATGAGGAATTCACGGCACCGAATGCCCGCATCCTCGTGGTGGATGACACCGCCGTAAACCTCACCGTCGTCAAGGGGCTCCTGAAGCAGACGAAGGTGCGGATCGACACGGCGGAAAGCGGAAAGAAAGCCCTGGAACTGGTCATGGAAAGGAAATACGATATCATCTTCCTGGATCACCGCATGCCCGGCATGGATGGCATCGAGACCCTAAAGGCCATGCAGGTGCTGGAAGGAAACCCCAACCATGACACGCCGGTGATTTCCCTTACGGCAAATGCGGTTTCCGGCGCACGGAAGGAATACATTTCCGTAGGTTTCAAGGATTATCTGACGAAACCCATCAACGGCCATGACCTGGAGGATATGATCCTGAAATACCTGCCTCCGGAAAAAGTGGCCAGCAAGGCAAACGAGGAGGAACCTGCACCCGAACCGGAAGGCGGTCTGCCCGAATGGCTCTCACAGATCTCCAATCTGGACACGGCCTCCGGCATCCAGTACTGCGGCTCGGAGGAAGCCTATCTCGATGCCCTCACGGTCTTTGCAGAATCCATCGTCCCCGGCACAAAGGAAATCGCGAAATACTATGAGACAGAGGACTGGCAGAACTTCACCACAAAAGTGCACGCATTGAAGAGCACCGCCCGTCTCATCGGGGCAAAGGAGCTGTCCGAATGCGCAAAGGCTCTGGAAGATGCCGGGAACAAGGGTGCCATCGAGACCATCCGGAAGAACTCGGATGACCTCCTGCAGCTTTACCTGACCTATGCCATCAAGCTCGCCCCCCTTTGCAGCACAACCAAGGAAACCGCAGCAGACAAGGACAAGCCGATGATTGATGAGGCAACCCTTGCGGAGGCCTACGAAACCATGGAGGAAGTCGTTGCCTCCTTCGATTATGACAACCTGCTGTTCCTGCTCCAGTCGCTTGAGGACTATCGACTGCCGGAGCCCGACGCACAGCGCTGCAATGACCTTCGTGAGGCCGCAAGGAAACCCGATTGGGAGAAAGTCCGTAAGCTGCTGGCAGAAAGAAAATAATAAACACAGCTTTCAAACAGGAAAGAATTGACTGGCATCAATTGCAAAGGTCGTGCAATATCGTGGAATAACGACCTGAAACAATATCAACTCATGTGTTCCCAAACCACAAGATATGTGTTACAATCATTTCCATCAAGCAGACAGGCATTTTGAAGCCTGAAGATTACTTGATGGAAAGGATGATACATATGGTACTGACGAGTAAATGTTCGGGAAAGCCTCTCGATTGCTCAGATAGATATATGGCATCGAAGAGTGCAGCATCAGGTGCTGTGGTAACCAGGCGCGATATCAAATGCATGCTGGGGCTTCGCGAGAGTGCAAGGCTCGTGGCAATTGCACGAAAGACAGGTTGTGTGATCCAGTTGGCAGCCGGCAAGAAATCCGGCACCACGGAAAGCATGTTGTCGCTCATTCAGATGGGACTCCGGGAAGGAACTTCGGTAGTGCTGTCAATCCAGGGGATGGATTCACGGGCTGCCTTCCACGAATGCGTAAAAGTTTTGGATGGCCAGTCCGTCGACAACTGAATATGCGCTGCCTTACCACGGCATAAAAGAAGCAGCCCGCTTTTCCGGAAGAAAAGCGGGATTTTTTTATTCCGATATTTAGAAAACCTTTCAAAGCCTTTATTTTCAAGGGCTCAAGCTGTTTCTTAATTTTAGTGCAATTTAGTGCAATTTATCATTTTGTAGGCAAAATGTTGGCAAAATGTAGGCAAATTTTAGGCAAGCCGCAGGAATTTTTATGCAAAATTTTTGCATACTTATCTAAAACTATCTACGCCCTTACTGCTTGTTGTGCGGGTTGCGCTTGCGGCACGCCTCGCCAAACGCACGAAGGTCATCAGCTGCCGATGCGTCCGTGGTCTTCCTGCGCTTCGTGAGGGAACCATAGCCGCCCGGAAGGGGCTGGCTCGGGGTTACCTTCATGGCCTTCCTCACAGCCCTGTTGAGCGCGTCCGTGGCCCTCTTGCGGTGGGACGGGGGCATGGATGCCACGATGGGCTTGAGTGCCCGCACTATGGCAAGCGAGATGGCGGCATCGGTGGCCTTGGCCTTCTCCTCTACCTTGGCCTCCTCATCAGGCTCCTCATCGTCGGACTCGATGACCTCAGCCTCTTCCTCTTCCTCCGGCTCCCCGTCCTCTGCGTTGATGGCCTCGGGGTCCACCTCGACCTCCTCCTCGCCATCGTCGCTGTCCTGGCTCATGCGCTCCTTGATGGCTGCCTCCACAGCGTCAAGGCCGGTAAGCTTCGGCTCCTCGGGCTCCTCGTCCTGGGCGGCAGGCGGTGCCTTCATTGCCTCAATCTTCTCGTTGAGCTCATGAATGGCATCCATCACCATCTCCATGTCAGCGTCCCTCGTGCTCACTTCCTCGGCCTTCTTGGCGGGCTCAGGCTCCTCGTCCTTGCCGCATGCCTTGTCCACGGCCTTTGCGGCCTCAAGGACTTCCTCGGGCTCCGCGTCCCTCACGAATGCCTCAAACATCCGCGACAAAATGTTCTTTTTCGCCATCTTTTTTCCTCCTTTTGCTGGCGCACTGTCCTTGATGGACACATTCTTTCCTGCGCGGCCGCTGTCAACGACAGCCACATGGTTGCCGATGATGTCGGCCTGGTGGTACGTGCCGTCGCCGTTGTCGACGTACCGGCAGTCGTATCCGCAGGAAACCTCCCTCTTGCCGTGCTTGATCTTGTTGATCAGACTGGCATCATATACCACGAGGTCACAGACGACGTTGTCTGCCTCCTCACCCTTCCCTCGGCGGACGTTCTGCACTACGCCCTTCATGTAATGGCCGTAGTTGTCAGAAGTCACTTCCTTCGGGGGATGGTCGTCGGTCACGGGCTTCCCCTCGAATGAGGCCATGGCCGATGGCTTGAAAACCTCATCCTCCTCGCGGTGCACGTCCACGAGGCCTTCGCCCTTCTCCCCGATCTCCCGTGGCAGGTACTTCTGTGTCCCTGTCCGGCAGATGGGAACCCCATGGCATATCAAAAAGCCTTCCGGGGTCTCTGTCATGTGGGCCGAGAGCTTCGACCCGTAGAATGCTTTCAATTGGCACCACCTCCCTTAAAACGGGCATAAGAAAAGCACCCGCTGTGGGTGCTTGATGATATGTTTTTCGCTGGAATTCTCACATGCCCAATGCTTTTGCCACCAGCCCCTTTGCTACGTCGGCCATTACCTCGAAGGACAGCTGCCCCAAGGCTTGCTTTGCTATGGATGCCTTTGTCTGTCTCCATGTCTCCGGGCTTCGTATGCTGTCGAGGCATTCCCTTCCCTTTGGCGTGATGTCGTATATCTTGTTTCCGTTGTGCTCCACATAGGCGGCATCGCACAGGTACTTGACGTGGTAGCGAACGATTCCATCCTTGTACTCAGGGAAACTGCCCGCAAATCCAGCCATGGGATAGCCCTGCTGGCCATCGGTTATCTCCTCAATGTGCAGGAGCAGGCTGCGGATGAGGTCATGGTCTAATTTCATTGCGCCCTCCCTCCATCAGAAAAGCACCCTCACGGGTGCTGTGTTATAATACCTCCCGGGAAGGAGGTGATTCTGTATGAACAATGTTGCTCCTAGATTTGAAAAACAGCCTTGTCCTTTGACTGGCGAACCTGTAGATGTTATGTTCGTCATGACAGAGGCCGTCGGGGAAGAGTCTCACAAATCTCCACCGCATTGTCAGAATGCTGTTTGCCAGTGGCTCAATACCAGAAAATGCCCTCTGGAAAAATAATCTTTACCCCTCGGAGCCTGCTGCAACAGGCTCCTTTTCTATTCCCCATGTCTTTTTTCCGGTAAAATACGGCATCAGCCGCTTGATATGGTCGTTCAGTTGCACCGTTGCCCTGTTGTTGACGTTTTCCAATGCCCGCTCCAATATAAACCTAGCCTCGGAACATGTGTGCCCTTCCAACACATCCAGCACCTTGTTTGCCATCTCTTCCCGGTATGCCAACACTTGGCGTGCCTTCTCTCTTATACTCTTGGCTTCTTTTTCTCCCACTGCCCTTCCTCCTCCCATGAAAATGCCCCCTTGCGGGGGCTTGGTATCGTTATGCTGTTAAACTAACGGTTTTCGGCATGAATTTTTCTTTCAATGTTGCGTAATCAGTAATCTCAAAAGCAGTTACAGGGTAGAGGTAATCTTCACCGCTTTCATCGATAACCCTTAACCAATCTCCGCCCGGCCCCGGCTCAATGGCTATAAGCTCATAAAGTTTCCCCTTAATACATGACAAAGGCGAACCTTCAGCGATATACTTTACCTTCATCTGTACCACCTCTTTGCCTTGAACTCAACTTTACCTATATCTTTGCATTGATACCAATGTACCTCAGCTTCGCAAGTTTCGCCGTTGTTTTCTACGGTTGCAGTTCCGCGCACCTTCATCCAATCTTCCGGCATGGTCATATCACCATTGGCTTTTTTATACGTTTCCATCAGCGTTTTCGCCAGCCCAGGTTGATGCCATTGCCAAAGCCATCAACGATGCTTTGAAAAAGTTTGCTTCCTCGAATCCTATGTAAGACAGTGTCATTCCTGTCAGCCCGGGTCTGTTGCCGCAGGCCGGGGCTTTCCTTTTACCAGGATTTGGATGCTTTCGTCGCTCAGCTGGTTCTGCAAGTCAAACGCTGCGCTTTCAAATTCCTCTTTGGCTTTCATCAGCCGTGCAAAGGCTGCATCCACGCCTTCAATGTCAATTTCTATGCCTAAGTGCAACTTGCTTTCCTCGTCCACTGCCCTTCCTCCTCCCATGAAAATGCCCCCTTGCGGGGGCTGAGAACTATGCAGCTATAATTTTGTCTATGTCCTTCTGGTAAATGGTATCTGTTTCCGTTTCCCCGTCATGTCTGTCTATGTCTGCTTCATAGGCAACACCGGGCTCATGTATTTCGACAATATATGCCGTCTCGCCCGTCTTTAGGAGGACTTTATCATAGAGTTTTGGCATCTTTACCGCCTCCTTTCCTTTTTGCGCCGTTTGACATAAATACTCGTTAATCTTATTTTTTTAGACTTCTTGTCCTTTATCCATGCAGTTAATACAGGTGCCTGCTTGCCATTGGGGCCAATCAAATCCAGCACCACTTGATAACGCTCACCATACCCCTTATCCTCCTTGGGTATCGGTTCATACTTACTGATGTTCGCCCTCACGTTTTCCAGCAAATCATCAACATTATCCAGCGTATATCCCAAAGCCAATTCAAAAGCCTTTGCCTTATCCGGTGCCTTATCTGGATTCAACGCATACATAGTCAATTGTTCCTTGTGAATGATAGCTTCTCCGCAATTCGCTAATTCTACACGGATAGTGCTGTCATCCCCACTATTTTTCAATGTGCTTCCCTCACCAAATTCCCCATTAGGCTTTCTCGGATGCTTAGATTCATCCCATGGTATGCAATCCTGTGACTTGAACGATTCTTCTTGTTTACATTGTAACATACACTCCAGTTCCCAAGCAAGAAATTTCAGCCACAGATGAATCACCTTGAGCATGGCAGGCTTGGTTCTCTCATTCATGTCGTCACCTCATCATCTGCTCAAACTGCTGCCGGTTCATGGTGGAGATTCTGCCGTTGCGGTACACCCTTGCAGGGAAAGTCAAAAGGTCAATATCCATGACAGGCTCCGGGTAGCAGCGGCAATTCGGCGCCTGCCCTGCATGGTAGTGCCCCAGGGTATTCCTGTAAGGCCGCCCCGTCTTGGTGTGCATCGGGAACAAGTCCTCCGGGGCGGGCGGGTCGTTTCAGTTTACAAACACGCCGCTCATGCGCTTGTGTGCGTGCCTGGTGCGTCCGTCGCCCTTGCCGCCACCCACGGCTCTCCACACATACCAGTTGATGCCCAGGCTCTCTGCCCTCGTCCTTATGAGGTTGGTCTGTGTGTAGGACACCTGGGTGCGGGCGATAAGCTCCGCCCTTGCCTTGGTGTGCCGTGGAAACATCTGCTGTATTTCCTTCTCGATGTCGCTTGCTCTCCGTCCTTTGAGGGCTTCCCTCTCCACGTAGGCGGCAACATCCTTGCCGATATCCTCCGGCAGGGCCGTGATGCGGTAGGTGGTATCTGTAATGAGCTGGTTCAGGCGTTCCCCTTTTCCTCCTGCCCGAAGCTCCCGCATCAGCGTGAGGTACAGCTCCCTGCCCCTGCCGTTGGCCGCGGCCGCCTGCCGCCATCCGCTCCCGACATCGCGGAAGAGGCCCGTCACCATCTTCATGGTTGCGGCCTTTGCAAAGTTCAGGAAGTCCTCGCTGCCTGCGTATTCCCTGAGCAGCCGAATGATTTTCTCCGGGCGGTACACGCCGCGGACCAGCCGCGACAGCCTCCTGGCCAGCCGCCTCATTGCCCTGGCAAAGGCCTGCTCTATTCTCCTTGCCGGTTGCCAAAGCTGGGACTGGTCCATGCGGCTGCTTCCTCCTTTTGGGCACAAGAAAAGCACCCTTGGCTGGGTGCTTGCAATAAAAAACCGCCATGTTTCCATGACGGCAAATATTCGGCTTTTATGCGCTTACCTTTTCCTTGACGGAATCATCTACGATTTCAAAATTTGAGGGGCCATAGAGATAATCCTCGCCGGATTCATCGACAATGCGGTACCAACCGCGCTCGATGGAGATTACCTCATACTCTTTGTTCGGAATAATGTCCACTTCGCGTTTGCCTATGTACCTTACTGTCATGTTTCATCACCCCATTTTTTTATCTTGAAATCAATCTTGCCTATGTCCTTGCACTGGTACCAATGTACTTCGCAGTTCTTGACTGTCGTTTCCCCATTGGTAACATCTGCCGTCCCACGACACTTGTACCAATCAGCGGCCTTTGTCTTCTCTCCATTTGGCAGAGGGTTCTTCTCGATCAAAAAGTCCACATCACGGATTTTTCGTCCTTCCGCGATTACCTTAACTCCTGTGACCGTGCCTCCCTCTTTCAACGTCCAGCCTTCCTCACGCAAAGGTTTTGCCCATTTTACGTGAAACTGCTTCGCCATTGCTCCCACGCTTCGCATAACATTGAATTCTGATTCAATTATATCATTTTTCGCTTCGTTTTCCACTACTTTTCCACTGCCCTTGCCAAATTTTCCATCTTTTCTGCGTGGATGCTCGCTTTCCCTCCACTCATCAAGCATACGCTGCCGATGGTCTTTTGTCAATGGCTCAGGCATATCCTCAAAAGGGCAGCTATCCTGCGCCTCCCTTTGCGACTCCTGATGCTCTCCTCCTCCCATCCCCATAGGCATGCCGCCCATGCCCTCGTCCGGGCTCATGACCTCGTCGTCTGCCTTTTCGATGTCCTCATCCGTGATGTTCGACCACATGCCGGTGAATTCGGACTGCTGCCGGAGCTCCTTGAGGGCGGTCTTCTGGGATATGAGGCCTGCCTGGAAAGCCTTGGTCACCGAGTCGGTGTTCTTGCTGGCGAGATCTGCCATTTCAGTTTCCGGTGCTCTCCTGACGGGTTTGAACTCGTAGTCGAAGTCGTCCGGGACGGCTCCGAATGTGGACATCATGATGATTGGGAGTAGCTTGTCGTAGACCGGCCTCAGCTCGTTCTCCTGCTTCTCCTCGATGACATCATAGTAATTTTGCATGTCCGACTCGCCGGTTGCGTTCATCCCTGCAGGGGATCGGCCGAAGAGTTTGGTTACCGGGGTTTCTGCTGCACCGGCCACGTCCATCATGAAGCACTCATATGTTTGGCTTATGCCTGCCTTTTTTCTTTTCTCTCTTTGCTTAACACAATGTTGCTCTCCACCCTCTCACCCCCTTCCTCGTCCTTCTCCTTCACGCCGTCGCCTCCCTTCTCCTCTGGCCTTCCGTCAGTCCGATGCGGTAGCCGAGTTCCAGAAGGGACACGCCCTTGATAAGCTCCTGCTTGAGAACCTGCGGCAATCCCTTCACTGCGTCCCGGAATTCTGCCGAATCCTCGTATCTTTCCCTGATTTCCTTGTCCGTCATGGTTTTTCCCTCCTTTCATGTTGCCTATGCGATAATTATATATTGTCAACGCGATTTTTTATGCTAATATTGCTTTAATAAGGAGTGATGGCAATGACAATAGGAGAACGCATAAAAAAAGTGCGTAAAGAAAAACACCTTACGCAACAAGAGCTTGCCGAGAAAATCGGCTCCGTGCAAAATACGATAACAGGATATGAAACAGGGCGCCGCGCACCTTCTTCTGCTGTTATCTCCCTCATCTGCCGCACCTTCCACGTCAATGAGGCATGGCTCCGCACGGGGGAAGGCGAGCCATATCTGCCGGAGACGGAAAAGATTCTGCTGAACGATGCCAGCCTGGACGATGCAGACCGCGCCCTGCTCAATTCCTACATAGAAGCCCCGCCCGACCTGCGAAAACAGATCAGGGAACTGCTTTGCCTCATGGCTGACAGGATGAAGGACACCGCCCCAGCCAAGGAGCCGCACGCCCTCACCGAAGATGAATGGGCCATGGTGCAGAGACACCGCACCGCCAAAGATGGGAACAGCACGGAGGATGGATTGTTGGATACGGGAGCCTGAGGCCGGAGGCAAAAAAATAAGCCGCCCGGGAGGGGCGTCTTGAAAAAACATCTCTATCGTGGTATACTTTCTGTAAGGCAAATTCCTATGGGACAATAGGACAAAACAGGAAGCCCCCGGTAGAGGTCGCAACTCCACCGGGGGCTTTTTGCGTATTTATGCGGCTACGCCAGACCGGGCTTGGCTACCCTGTGATTAGCGTGATGAGCCAGTCCAAGCACTTGACGACGTAGTAGGCAGCTACGGTCGCCACGACTGTCAGCACGAATTCACTATGGGACAACATAGGACACCCCCTTCCTGCTACCAGTGTAGGGGCGGGTAACATCAGCAGTATATCACAAACGATTGGTACATGCAAAATAAGCCGCCCTGGGAGAGGCGGGACATATTGAAATATTGAGCTACTCATGTTATACTTAGGGTGTAA
This sequence comes from Selenomonadaceae bacterium, assembly GCA_017444295.1. GTDB lineage: Bacteria > Bacillota > Negativicutes > Selenomonadales > Selenomonadaceae > UBA3796. The sequence continues at coordinate 10,148 of JAFSWY010000261.1, forward strand.
ATGCAATCAGGTTGTATCCGACGCGATATCACCGACAAAAGCCCCGGCAGGAGTAGTGACCCGCCGGGGCTTTTGCTTTGCCGTGAACGGTTAGTGACTCCGCTCATAGGGCAATGGGATTACCTGCTGCC
>JAFSWY010000262.1 GCA_017444295.1 Selenomonadaceae bacterium
ATTGTTCAAATTTTGCCAAGGGCAAAATATACTAATTAACGTTTCGACGGGTTTATCCCGTCATAACGCATTGTTCAAATTTTGCCAAGGGCAAAATATTCCAGGGTGTGTTGAAAAACGGAAACTGTGCACTACAGTGAGACAGTTTTTCGCATGACAAGGAAACGAGCCCGCAGTCGTAGCAGAGCTACGTCAAGGGGTCGTTGACGCAGACAGACGGAAAAATGGCCGCTGTAGTGCGCTGGTGGAGTTTTCCAACACGCCCCCATTAACGTTTCGACGGGTTTATCCCGTCAGAACGTTCCTCCCACACTGAAATGCACGCGCCCGCCCTGAGACCTGCGGCCATAGTCCAGGCGAAGCGGTCCCAGCGGAGTATTGAGAGCCAACCCTATGCCAACGCTGCCATGCAGATCCTTCGGCTTGAATCCATCATCCCAGGCTGCTCCCCAATCGGTGAAAATAGCACCCTGGACCTTGCTCACCAGAGGAAACCTGTATTCCAATGTCCCCATGAACATCCGATTGCCCCGGAACTGGTCATCCCGATAGCCGCGCAAGGTATCCTGTCCACCCACCTTGAACTGGTTGAACTCGGAAATATCCCCACTGCCGATGCCATAAGCCAATCTCATCGCCACCACCTGGGCATGTCCTACCTTTTTGTATCTCTGGTCCTCAATGCTTGCCTTGCGGAAACTGAAGTCCCCGCCAAATCCTCCGACCTCAGCGGTAAGACTCACCCGGCCGCCTTCCGTGGGATCGTATATATTGTCCCTTGTATCCGTCACATGCTGAAGGGTAATACTGCGCGTCGTGCCGAAATTGGCCTCCCGCCATGCAGCTCCCGCCTCCGTGCTTCGATCTCCCGCATTGCCGCTCTTGACATGCTTTTTATAAGAATCCTTGCGGTTCCTGAGCGTGAGATAGTTCGTGGAATACTCACTGATGGGACGGGACAGGGTAATCTCGCCTCCGGAATATTTCCTCATATATTTTTCTTTCAGGTTCCCATCCGTATCATAATCATCGTATTCATAGGTACGGTTATAGAGCCGCAGCGTCAGGGCTGTCTCCTTGCGGTCCAGCCACGGATGACGATAGGAAAACCTATAGCCCCGTGCATCTGTGTCATCGCCGCTCATCTCATAAACCACAGACACAGCATCCCCGGTTCCCCGGAAGTTCGTATCGCTGACGCTCACCATGCCAATGATGCCATCCTGGCTGCTGTAGCCGGCACCCACGCCAAAGGTTCCCGTGCGCTTCTCCTTTACATCGATCTCCATGACAATGGCATTGGGATCAACGCCCGGAAGTATCTTGACATTGACATCCTCAAAAAATCCGAGATTCTGCACGCGTTGAATGCTGCGTCTTGCCTGTTTTGCATTGAACGGTTCCCCCGGTTTCAGACGCATCTCACGAAGAATGACACGCTCCTTCGTTTTCTCGTTCCCCTTGACCTTGAAGCCTTCCAGGACACCCTCATTGACCTTCACCTGGATAATGCCATCTGCCGTCTGGTGCATATCCACGATCCTTGCCTGGATATACCCCTCCTCATGGTACTTGTCCTCAACCGCCTGCATGTTTCTGTGGAAGGTAACCCCGTTGAACAATTCCCCATCCCGCAGAGTGACCATCTTCTTCAGTTCCTCGGTGGACACCACCGTGTTCCCGGAAAACTCCACCCCACGATAAACAGGATACTCCTGCAAGTGATAGGTCAGAACGATTCCCTCCGGCACTTGCTCGAAACTGGGATAAAGATCGACGAAGTAGCCTGTGTTCATGATGGCTTCCGCATCCTTGTCCAAAGCACCTGCTGTAAAAGCATCCCCTGCACGCAAGGAGGTGGCCGCCTGCGCCGTCGCCCGCGTCTGTTCCGAACCGCCGGCGAAATTTATTTCCGCCAGGGTCAGCCCGTCAAACTTCTGGATGCTCTCACGAATGGACTGGTCATCCGGACGCGCCTCCCCCTTTGCGGCCCCCTCTTCCACTGCAGCGTTGGAAGTCGGTGCGGGAACTTCCGAGGCAGTCTGCCCTGCCAGATCATCGACCACTGCATCAGACACAACTGCAGTGTCTGATGCCACCGGATCGGCACCTGCAGTTCCTGGAACAGCAGACATACCGGCAGCCAGTGCCACTGCATATGCCAGAAAACGATACTTCTTCTTGTTCAAAACGGAAACCTCCTACAAACAATCACATATCTCAGCCGGACACCTATGGCCCGGCCAACACTTCCCATGCCTTCCGAACTCTCTTATCATAGCAGAACTATGCCCTTATGCGCAAGACTTTTCCTGCTTTTCCTGGAAGGAGCCTTCCGCCTGGCACTAGAATTTGATTCTTGCCTCCAGGCCGACAATGCTCTTCGACCCTGCCCTCTCCACGGTCAGGCCGATGCGGTCGTTAAACTCATACGTCATGCCGAAGTGATGCTTATCGCTCCCGATGCCAAAGCCTTGCGTATACTTCAGCAGAAGCTTGTCGCCAAAATACTTTCCAACGGTCAGGCTGTAATAATCATCATCCTCATCCCTGCTGAAAGCCGATCCACTGCCATGGGAAACGGAAAAGACATCCAGATACAGAATCTCTTTCATGGAATTCTCCAGATCGGCAAGGATGCTCATCTGAAGTCCTGTAAGGAGCAAGTTGCTCATATCAAAGGCCGATTTCCCGCCTTTGTAAGAACTGCGGAAGGTAAGCATCTGGATGATTTCCGTCTGGCTCATTTCCGGAGAGGAGGTCAGACGCAGCTGCATCTGATTGCTTCCCAGCGGGCCTTTGCCCCAGAGGAAGATTTTCGTTCTTCCCAGGCGCGTATCCGCAAAAAAGGACATGCTGGGCATGAAAGAACCCACCTGATTGAAGGAAATCTCTCCCTCACGAATATTGAACACATTCTTCAAATAGGTAAAGGTACCCCCTCGCTGCACAGAAATCATCCCCGAGGTCTTGGGGTACCTGGTCGAGCCCTCAAAGTGCGCAGCTCCCGTCAAATACATATCATAAAGACTGGGGCTGTAAAAGTGCACCTTTTTCCCCAATTCCACAGAAACATCCAGGAATGCATCCGGCATTTCTCCTTCTGTTTCCGGAATGGCAGGCACAGATATCAGGCAATGCTCCAAATGGAGATTTCCCGTAAGTTTTGGACGGACAATTTTCCTGTCCATCCATTCGAACTCTCCTTCCCCCACATGAAACTGCCCCGAAAGCGGGCCGCGGTAGAAATCGCTTTGTACATCAAGCTGGTCCATGTCCACTTGGAAATCATACTTTGAAAGAGATGTTCCATCCAGGGCCAAAGAACCAATCGCCCTGTAACTTCCCTCCCCCATACTGCCGGAAAATTCCTCCAGGTTCAAGACATTTCCCTGGAACACCATATTCAGATGCATATCCGTTATGGGCTTTTCCAGTTCCTTGATCTTCAGGCTGCCGGACGGGACACGGATACTGCCATGAGCAAGGGGATGGGCCAGCGTCCCCGTAATCTCCACATTCCCGTCCATCTCTCCCATGGCCCAATCCACATGGTCGGACAATACCGGCAACAGGCTCAGGTCTGCCTCATCCAGGCTGATCCCCAGCTTGACCTGCTCATAGTCATCAAGTTCCTCCCCGGTCTTCGCAAAAACCGCCCGCAAAGGAACGATTCCCTTGGCACTGGCCCGATAATTCTTCTCTGCAACCATCTTCTGAACCATGAGTTCCTGTACATCCACAAGGCCGTTTTTCAACAGGAACACCCCGTGCAGACCGTCAAAGGTAGACCCTTGAATGCCTCCATTGCGCACATTCACAGAAACATTTGCCGACGGATTCTGGAGAACATCCCCAAAATTTACCTCCACATCAGCCAGACCCACAACCTCTGTGTCAAGCCCGGCAAGTTTCGTAAAAAGCCCCGCCTCCAAATCATGGGCAGAAATCGTTCCCTGAATGGGGCCATCCATGCTGATGGTGGCAAAGGCATCAAAATGCCCGGTTTCGCCCTGGGATCCCGTGAGCTTTTCCACAGCCAATACCCTGTCGGCCAGATTCGCCTTGAAGGCTGCATCATGAACATCGTATCCGGCAAGCAAGCCTGACTGGATGCTCCCGGACATGCGGATAGAAGGATTGTCCAGCGATCCGCCCAATACAGCATCGGCATCCAGCCGTCCCTGTATCTTGTCATCCTTCTGATCAAGTATGGCCAGCAGTGCATTGATATCCGCATTCCGGACAGAGGCGCTGCCGGACAGATTGTAAGCATCCATCCCCATCCCCACATTGAGGCGATAGCTGCCTTCCTTCTGATCGAACCCAAATTCCCGCAAGGTCACCTGATTTTTCGCATACTCCACCTCGCCGTGGACCTGCGTGATGCTCTGCTCGTTGAGAACAAGCTCCGGTGCATCGAGAACCCCACGGAAAATAGGATTTTCAATGGATCCCGACGCCTTTCCTGAGAATGTTCCATGTCCGCTCACCTCGTAGGGGAACCGATGCTCCAGCCGCTTCATATCAATATCATAAACGGACAGGTCCATATCCATCTGCATGGTTCTGTAATCCAAGGTACCACTGACATCCATATCGATCATCGGTGTCCGGATACGCGCATCCTGAAGGCGCACCTTGTCCCCTTCCAGGAAATAATCGCCATCCACGCCAATGACCAGCATTCCCCGATAACTGCCGCGATACATATGGAGGTACCCGACCGCATGAGGATCATCCAGCGTCCCTGTCACACGAATCGTATTGTCCACATTGCCGGTGATTGGCTGGTCCGGCGCCACGAGAGCTGCAATGTCTTCCATGCGGGCCCCGATGGTGTCCGCCTGCAGATCGATGCGCTTCTCTCCCACAAAACCGACATAACCTTTCACCTGCCAGACTTCATGGCCATCCTTTTCCATAAAGAATTCCCGGATGCCTACCCCATCGAGGCTCCCTCCCATGGAGGCCTTGAGGGAGTCAAAGGGCTGCCGGAAAAGGGTTCCCCTCAAACAGGAAAGACGGATTCCCACCCGGGGATTCTCCATGCCCCCCTTGATCTTGCCCTCGAAATCCCCCCATCCGGTGATGTCTGCCTGAGGAACAAGTTTCGAAAACAAGGAAAGGTCCACATGCCCGCCATAAAAGGAAAAATCCAGGTCATTGCCGTCCTTGATGGTTCCCTCCAGGCCAATATCACTATGATTCGGCATTTGGAGGCTCAAATAATCAACGATGATATCCTGTCCCTTCGCATAGAAAGACGCGCTGAGATCCGTAATGGGAAGTTCCTGATAAAAAGCCTCTTTGGCCCTGACGCTTCCATAGATTTCCAGATTCTCCATGCCTGTCCCCTGGCCGCTGATTCCCAGGTCAGCCGACAATCGTCCCGTCACCCCCGGAATATAATCTGCAAGATACGCGGCCTCCACGCCTTCGGTCTTCACATGGGCAGTATAGGCCATATCCTCCAGGCGGAGTTCTCCCTCCCCCTTGACCGTGCCATCCAGCACACCTGCCGAAACATCCTGAAGATAAAGCGCATGGTCAGCAAAATAAACATGTGCAGCCGCATTTTGAATCCCGATGCCCTCAATCCTTCCGGAAGCCACATGGAAATCCCCATCCACGGTGGGATTCGTAAATGAACCGGCCACATGCGCCTGAAAGTCCACGGCTCCCCGGAAAGGAATCGTGGGGAGGACCATCCCCGGATCAAAGGAATCCGAGTTCGCATAAAGATCCATGTAAGGCGCACCTGTATCCCAGCGGAGCTTTCCGTGCACATGTGCCTTCTGCTCCATGGACTCTGCATCCGTGAACAGCATGAGCTCCGAATCCGTAAAGGTTGCAAAGCCATGGATATCCCGGATTTCCGTTCCCTCCACCTGCACGATGCCCTTTTGATATTCCGCCTGGCCGCTGAAGCTCAGCACATCGCCCCGGCGAAGGATTGCGGCCTTTGCCTTGGAAATCTCGCCGGAAACGATCTTCACATTCTCCGGGATGAGCCCCTCCGGAACAAGGGAAAGGTAGTTCTCCAAATCCACATTTTCCACATGCGCCGCAAGGATCTGCCGTTCCTTTCCAATCGTGCCGTCGGCCTGGATTTTCGCCCCCCGGTTCTCTGCAGAGGCCTCCACCTTCATGGCAGGGTAATTCGCCATGTCCAGGCCGGCCGCCACATTCTCCAGCACAAGTTCCTTTCCCCGCACATTTCCTCTGAGGGTGCCCTCCTCCACGATCACTTTGCCGCGAAAGGGATTCTCCCCGCCTTCCGAGGTCTCGATATCCTCTGCATTCCATGTGCCATCCGGTCTTTGCACGAGATTGGCAGATACATGGCGCAGCACCACCTCATCCACAGCCGCTGCCGGATTCTCCTGCAATACAGAAAACAGGCGGAAGTTCACCCGTGCTTCCTCTGCCCGGGCGATACATTCTGCCTGCTTGTCATAAACAGCAATATCCCTGATGACAATGGAATGAAAGGATTCCGCTTCGATGCTCCCGACCTCCATGGGAACGCCCAGGATCTCAGCAGCCTTTTCCGCTGCTGCCGATCCCGCCCGTTCCATGAACGCCTCGGATCTCAGAACGAACCCGGCGGCCAAAAAGCCAATCAAAGCAATTCCTATGAAAACACTTGCCGCTATGCCCGTTCCTTTTCCTTTCATTCCTGTTCCCATCCCGTAAAACCAATCATTCAAACACTCTTTCCATCACCCTGCCAATTCAGCTTCCACAGACTGTTCATCGACTTTCTGCGCAGTCGTCCCGGAAGCATCCGGTGCAGCCTTCACTTCCTCCGGAATCGCAGCACGGGTTTTCACTGTCTCCTGAGCCGCAACACTTTCCTCCAGACCTGGAACCGCAGGAGCAGGCGTCCCATCCTCATGCTTGATGGGGCTGTCAATCACCGTGCCCGGCTGGATCTCGCCTGCTTCGCGAGCCTTGCGCACGGAGTTCGTCTTGATTTCCTCATCATAGTAGCGGGACGTATCCACATCCACGGGAACACCCATGGCAGAATCCAGTGCCGCTTTGCTGGTATTGTAGGAATACAAGGCACTATAGTAATTCATGCGGGCCGCATTGAGTTTTTCTTCTGCGTTCATGACGCTGAGGTTCGTGTCCACACCGGCGCTATAGCGAACCTGATAGATCTTGTAGTTCTCCTCGGCCTCCTCCACGGCAACCGCCATGGTATGGATGTTCTTCTCCGCAGCCAGCAGGTTCAGATAATACTGGCGCACGTCCAGCTGGACATCCTCCTTTGTCTTGGCAGCGACTTCCTTTGCCCTTTCCAGCGCGGCCTTGTACTCATTGACACTGGCTGCCGTCACACCGTTATCGAAGATGCTCCAGCTCGCCGTGACGCCCGCCGTCCAATACTCCTGATGATCGTCGTCGAAGGGTTTGCCGCCATTGAGCAATTTCACTGCCTGGGCACTCAATTTCGGACGATAGCCTGCCTTGGCAGTCTCCATCGCCGCCTCTGCTTCCTTCACAGCATACTCTGCTGCAATATAATCGGGACGGTTCCGAAGGGCATATTCCTGGCAGCCCTCCTCGGTAAGATTATACTTCGTATAGCGGAGGTCGTCCTTGATATCCAGATTCGTGTCTGTTGGAAGACCGATGAGATTGTTCAGTGATGCCACAGCCACCTCATAGTTGTTCTGTGCCGTCACAAGATCCTGCTGCGCATTGGCAAGCTGCACCTGGGACTGCAGGACATCAGACTTCGCCACCGTGCCCACACGGTACTGTGCATTGACGTTGTTGAGATGCACCTGGAGGGTATTCACGGACTCCTGCTGCACATCGATATTGTTGCGGTAACGAAGCACACTGTAATATCCTGCCATCGTATTGTAACGGATGCTCTGCTTTGTGCGCTCCAGTGTAAGATCCGCCTCATTCAGGGCATACTGCCGGTTCTTGATGGTGTTCTCATTCTGCCCGCCCGTGTAAATGGGATAGGTTGCCGTCAGGTTATTGTTGTAGCCTGTCGAATACTCATAATACGCCCCACCATAATGCAGGGCACTCCCCGTCCATCCCAGGTTGAGTCCCGTGGCGCGGCGCGCATTGTGCAGCCTCCATTCCGCAGCCTTCCGGCTTGCCGCTGACTGCTTGATGGTCCGATTGTTCTCCATGGCCATGCGGACACTGTCTGCCAGATTCAGTTCCACCGTATCCGCCGCAAAAGCAGTCCCCGTCGCAGCCATCCCCATGAGTCCTATCACAACAAGGGACGACAGCTTTTTATAAAAACTTTTCGAATTCCTCAAAATAAACTCCTCCCAAAGATTACCTGCCAAACATATAGAATTATAACACATCTATGGATTTCTTAAAAGGTCTTGCGTATTCCCATATAAGCAGCCCGTTTGTCATGGTCCGTCACATCATCGAACTCGCCCATGAGATACGTCTCATCACCAACATCGTACTGCGCCCTGAGCCTCAATGTCACATCGTTGAGATCATAGGCATCAGCGGAGAACTTCCACTTTTTCCCAACATAGCCATCCAGCCCAATTCCCGGCTTACTGGCAATGACACCGGCCCGCATGCCAAGATCCCCCCGGCGTTTTCCAATCTGTGCATTGAACAGGTTGTCCTGTCCGATATCATCGACACCGAGGCTGAGAAACGCACCCTTTTCCTCTATGACATCCATATTGAAATTCGTGCGCCAGTCGCTGTTCTTGCCGCTGTAAAGGACATCCACCGAGGGCTTCACCTGCACCTTGCTGACCGATCCCATCATCTTGTCCGCCTTGTCGGTGAGTTTCCGTGCATTATGGATAGTGGCCCGCAAATCCTCCGCCGTCTGCGGATCGGCAACAACTCCCTCAATATTTGCGGCCATGCGCTCAACCCTGGCACTGGTATCGGCGATGTTCTGCAAGGTAAGCCTGAGGTTTTCCGCCGTCTGCGGATCCCCTGCCACGCGATCCATGTTCTCCATCATGTGCTCCACACTGTTCATGGTCCTCTGCATGCCTGCAGTAGCCGCTGCCAGGTTTTGCGCAATCTGCTGGACATTGCCCTGGTTCATGTAGACCATCTCTTCCAGCCCTGCCATGAGGCCGCTGATATGAGCCGAGGCATCCCTCATATTGACTGCCATATCCACCACGGTTCCCTTGAGCTGGGGATCGCTGATGATCTCGTTGATGGAGACCAGCATGTCCTGCACCTGCACGACAGCCTTGCTGATATTGGCGAACATGGCATCCATGCCATCTTCGTCATAGCCAATGATGTAGTCGCCGTCCTCAAAAAGATGCGTATCCCCTTTTCCGGGCATGATGCTGACAAATTTCTCTCCCATGACACCACTGGACTCAATGGTCACTGTGGAGTCTCTCGGAATCCTCACGCCCTTATTGATATCCATGGTCACGGTCACGCCCGCGCCTTCATTCACGATGCTCTCCACTTTGCCCACAGGCACGCCGGAAAGACAAACCGTCGACTGGGGCACGAGGCCCACCGCCTTGGTGAAGCCGACATACAGCCGATAACCACTGCTGCCACCGAGCTGAAAGCCACTGAGATGGGCCAGCACCACGGCCAGGAGCAGGATTCCTCCCAGGGTGAATGCCCCCACCTTTGCTTCTTTTGTCATTTACCTGCCTCCTTCATCGTCTGCAGGGTATGGAAAAACGCCTGTACCCGGGGATCTTCCAATTCACGGAAACGCTCCACCGGCTCCAGGGCAATGAGCTCTCCCTCATAGATCATGGCAATGCGGTCAGCAATGCGGCAGGCGCTTGCCATATCATGGGTGACAACCACAGAGGTCACATCAAGCGCCTTTTGGGTGTTCACGATAAGCTCATCGATCTTCGTCGTCATAATGGGATCCAAACCGGAACTCGGCTCATCGTAGAAGATGACACGCGGATTGATTGCAATCGCCCTCGCAAGGCTCACCCGCTTTTTCATTCCGCCGGAGAGCTCATTAGGCATCATTTCCTCCACATCATCCAAGCCCACAAGATGGAGCTTCTCTCTCACGATGGACCGGATCTTCCCCTCATCATAATCCGTGTGCTCCCGAAGCCCAAAGGCCACATTCTCGCCCACCGTCATGGAATCAAAAAGTGCGGAATACTGGAAGACCATGCCCATGGAAAGCCGCAATTTGTCCCAGTCCTTTTCGGAAATACGGGAAACCTCCTGATCGTCAAACCATATCTCCCCACTCGTGGGGCGTATGAGGCCGATCAGCAACCGAAGGAGCGTGCTCTTTCCAGAGCCGGAACCACCAATAATCGCCAGCGTCTCTCCCCTTCGTATCTCCATATGGATATGCTTCAAGGCAGCCTTTCCCGAGAACTCCTTGTTTACATCCACCAATTTTATCATATTTTCCCTCAAATTAAAATAAGATAAATGTCAATACCGCATTCAAGATGAAAATCACAACAATGGATGCCACTACCGTCCGCGTCGTCGCCTTGCCCACGCCCTCTGCCCCTGCCGGGGAGTGAAGCCCGTAATAGCAGCCCAGAACCGCAATGACGTTGCCAAAGAACACTGCCTTGACCATGCCGCCGGTGATGTCGAATGCATCACAAAAACGGTCAATGGAATTGATGTAAAGGTACGAACTGATGCCGGAATAATAGACTGCCACGGCCCAGCCCCCAAGAATGCCGATGATATCGCCGAACACCGTCAGGATCGGCACCACGATCATGCAGGCAAGCATGCGCGGCACAATGAGGTAATCCACGGGATTCACTGCCATGACACGCAAGGCATCGATCTGTTCCGTCACC
>JAFSWY010000263.1 GCA_017444295.1 Selenomonadaceae bacterium
CCCGGGACCGATGCCCTGCATCTCGCCAACGGGCATGAGCATGACATATCCCTCACGGAAACCGACCACTTCTGCCGGAACCGGAGGCATATCAGGAAAATGGGAATGGATATAGCAAAGCTCACCCACACTGACCACAGGCCCCTGTGACTCTATGACAAGGCCGATGACCTGTGTCACCTTGCCCGTAAGCTTTATGGATATACACTGGTCAACGGCATCAATGAATTTGTTGATATTAACTTTCACGTCCATCATGTCAAGACTTCCTGTACAGCCTTCTTGATCAACTCTATCTGTGTCGACAGACGAGCATCCACTCCGCCATTCGGGGTTTCTATGAGACAATCCCCTGCCTGCAGGCTCTCGTCTGAAACAATCTCAATAGCAGCATTGCCACCCGGCAGCAGAGAACGAAACTCATCCCTTGCCATGAGGACAAGTTCGTAGCTTTCCGGTGACACATGGATATTGATTTCCTTCTGGTCCTTCACCTTCATGAGAGCCTGCTTTACAACCGGAAGTATGACCTGCGGCACATCAATGAAATGCTGCGGGATAATCTTTTCCGCCACATGTATGACAATCTCTGCCACATCCTGCTCGGCCCGCACCATGTAATCGGCGGTGGCTTCCTTGGCAGTCTTCAGTGTATGCATGGCCTTCTCATTTGCATCCTTGATGGCCTCCTGCATCTCCTGAAGAGCCTGCTCCTTTCCTTCTTTTTCCCCCGCCTCAAATCCTTCCTGATGACCGGCTTCCCTTGCCTGATTTTTCAGATTTTCAAGTTCTTCCTGGGCATCAGCAATGAGTTTGTCACATTCATTTTGTGCCTCCTGCCTCATGATATCGCAAGATACCTTGGCATCCTGGATCATCTGATTTGCTTTTTGTTCTTTTGCAGCAATTTCCTCCAGCATGTGGGCCTGGGCTTCCGCATCAAGACCAGCATCCTCGGAACGCTCTTCGGGTGACTTCCTTTTTGGGGAAGGGGCATCAATAACGTGAACATCTTCTTTCCATATGGGTGCCTTAATGACCTTAGACAAACATCTCGTCCCCCTGTCCACGCGAAACCACAATTTCGCCCTTCTCTTCCAGCGCACGGATGATATTGACAACCTTTACCTGTGCCTCTTCGACATCGCGGATCTTCACCGGCCCCATGAACTCGATTTCCTCGCGCAGCATATCGGCTGCACGCTTGGACATGTTCTTGTACACCTTGTCGGAAACCTCCGACGGAGTTGCCTTGAGCGCCAGGGACAAATCCTTGTTGTCCACCTCGCGAAGCACCATCTGCAGGGAACGGTCGTCCAGCAGAACGATATCCTCGAACACGAACATGCGCCGTTTGATCTCCTCGGCCAATTCCGGATTGTCCACTTCCAGGGCTTCCAGTATGGACTTCTCTGTCGTACGGTCCACGCGGTTGAGCACCTCGACCACGGCCTCGACGCCGCCTGCCGTGGTGAAATCCTGGTTGACCAGCGTCGAAAGCTTGCGTTCCAGCACGCGCTCCACCTCCCGGATGATATCCGGCGATGTGCGGTCCATGACCGCAATGCGCCGCGCAACATCCGCCTGCACGTCCGTCGGCAAAGACCCCAGCACCGTGGCCGCCTGATCCGGCTCCAGATAGGCGATAATGAGTGCAATCGTCTGGGGATGCTCGTTCTGGATGAAGGTCAGAAGCTGGGACGGGTCTGTCTTGCGCAGGAAATCGAAGGGCCGCACCTGCAGGCTCGTGGTAAGGCGATTGATGATATCCATCGCCTTTTCCGCGCCCAACGCCTTTTCCAGCACGTTCTGTGCATATTCCAGACCACCTGTGGAAATGTAATCCTTGGCCATTGCCATCTGGTAAAACTCACTGATGACATTGGCCTTCATTTCGGCACTTACCTGTTTATGACTGGCAATCTCCAGCGTGATGCGCTCAATCTCGTCATCATCCATATGCTGGAAAAGCTTTGCCGAATATTCCGGGCCCAAGGCGATAAAAAGGATTGCCGCCTTTTCCTGGTTGGTAAGCTCGCTTTCGCTACTGCCGTACATATCCCCTGCCATAGTTATTCATCCTCCGCAAGCCATGTCTTGATAAGCATTGCCACTTCGGCCGGTTTTGCATCGATGAGTTTCATGAGCTGCTGCTTCTCAGAGAGCTGCCGCTGCTCTTCCTCGGTGAGTTCTTCCTCTTCCACTTCGCCGGCCTCTATCATTGCAGCACGTTCCTCAGCAAGACGCCGCTGCTCGGCCTCTTCCTCCAGGCGCTGCTGCTCGGCAAGAGCAGCCTCCTCCATGAGACGCTTGCGGCGCTTCATGTAGAAGTACAGCGCTATGAGGGCAAGCACCAGAAGCACTGCCGCAATCTGCATGTAGAGGATGCGGTCCTGGCGATCCCTCTCTGCCTGCTCGGCCGCGGCCCTGCGGTCTGCAGCCTCTGTGCTGAAGGGCAACGGCTCCACGGAAATCGTATCGCCGCGTTCCGTATTGATGCCTGCAGCAGAGCTCACGGAGCGCAGGATGCTGTCCTGCTGCGTCGCAGTGACATCATCATTGACAAGAACGGCCACTGTCAAACGACGAATAGACCCGGGCGATGCCACAACTTTCTGCTTCTCCTCGTTGATCTCGTAGTTCCTCGTGGCTTCCTTGCGCTCATACTCGGCATTGGAATTGTTTTCCTCCGCCACATAACCGGGCACATTGGACTGGACCCCGGCTGCGCCGCCGGGAACTGTGGAATTTCCGGCGTAATTCTCACTGATTTCCTGCTGGCTGCGAATAATGCCGGAATCATCCACCACCGGCGTGAAGATCTGTCGGTCCGTCTGACGCGAATCAAAATCCAGCTCCACACTTACGCGCACAAAAGCCCTCCCTTCACCAAGGCTCTGGTCAAGGAGTGACTGGACATTTTTCTGCAGGCGGTCCTGCACCTTCTTGGTCATTTCCAGCTGCGTCAAGGTTTGGTTGCTGACACTCTTCTCCTCATCCTCATCGGGATCGTTGAGAATCTTGCCCGTTTCATCCACAACCGTGATATTTTCTGTTGTCAATCCCTGGACGCTATGCGCCGCCAGATTGACAATCCCTTTGATTTCCTTCTTGGATAATTCCTGGTTCGGCTTCAGCATGAGCATGATGGATGCCGTGGCCGGTTTTTCATTTTTCTTATAAAGACTGTCCTCAGGCAACACAATATGAACCCGCGCCTTCTGGACCACTTCGATCTGCTCTATGGTACGGGTCAGCTCCCCTTGAAGGGCCTGAAGATAATTTACCTTGTTCTGGAATTCCGTAACGCCCAATTTGCTGTCATCAAAGATTTCAAAGCCTTTCTGCCCCCGGGGAAGCCCCTCAACAGCCAGATTAAGCCTTGCCTCATGCACATTGGCAGACGGAACAAGGATTGTCGTCCCCAGCTTGTTCTCCTGTACCTCATATGATATTTTCGATTCCTTCAGCTTCGCCGCAACTTCCCCGGCATCCTTCGATTCCATGTTCGTGAACAGCGGAACCATGTCCGGCGCACTGCCATACCACAAGCCCACGCCCAATATAGCAATGAGCAGGGCCAGCATGGAGCCGATAAAAATATATCGTTGCCGCTTGCTGTAATTATTCCAAAGCTGCAGATACCGCTCTTTCCAATCTGCCATATTCTCCATCCCTTCGCATCCAGTCCTGCAATTCCCGGGAGGCCTTGCCCACCCGAACAAGCCCGGCAGGCAATCTCCCTAAAAATTACACTTGCATGCGCATGATTTCCTGATAGGCAGACGTTGCCTTGTTACGCACCTGGAGGGTAAGCTGCATCGCAATGTCCGCTTTTTGTGCCGCTACGACCACTTGGGAAATGTCCTCCACCTTGCCGGCAGCCAGGGCAGCATTCCATTTTTCTGAATCCAATACCAGTTCATTCGTCTTCTTCAAGGAATCCACCAGGTACTCGCCAAAGCTTTTCACTACCTGCTTGTCTTCCGTCTCGCCGAGATGGCTCTCCGCGTGCATCGCAACCTGCCGCACCGGCGTCATCTGCAATGGTTCCATCTGCATCTATATCACCTCATTCATCAATTGTTGCCCATCTCCAATGCCTTGGCAGCCATGCTCTTTGCAGCATTGATTGCAGTGGCATTGGCTTCATAGGCCCTCGATGCCGTAATCATGTCCACCATCTCGGCAACAATATTCACATTCGGGCGCTCCACATACCCCTCGGCATTTGCATCAGGATGCCCGGGATCATAGACCAACGGTCCCTGGCTGTCATCCGTCTCGATGGTGATGGCCCTGACGCCATTGCCGGCCTGCAGCTTGTTTTTCGATTTCTGCAGGAAACCCTCGAAGCTCGCCTTATCCATCTTTGTATCCCGCGGCTTGAACACCACATACCGGCGATGATAGGCACCGCCCTCGCGGGTTCTGGTCGTATTCGCATTCGCGATATTGTTGGAGATGACATCCATCCGCAAACGCTCTGCGGTAAGGCCGGAAGCCGACGCATCTATTCCAAGAAACATACCCATGTCAAGCCCTCATTTCCTACAAAATGTCCACGATCAGGACTGTCCGCCGCTGCTTATGACATCCTTCAGCCCTTTCAGATAACCCTTCAACTGTGTTGCCAGGGCATTGTAATAAAGCTGGTTCTTTGCCAGATTGGCCATTTCGGCATCCACATCCACATTATTGCCATCCACCCGCATGGTATCGTCGTTCTCCAGCTGGATGACAGCCTCCGCTTTCCCATGCATCGGGACAGGCAGGTGCCGGTCATGGGTCCGCACCATCAGCAATTTGTCTGCCGGTTCCGGCTCTATTTCCTTTGCCAGCAACTCCTCAAATACCACATTGCTCTTCTTGAAGCGCGGCGTATTGACATTGGCGATATTGTCGCTGATGACCTCATGGCGAAGGGTCGCCGCCTGAAGCCCCCTCTGCAGATAATCGAAATTGGAGGAATTCATGATTTGTTCCAGCACGCCCGGCTCACGCCCTTTCTTTCGAGAATTATGCAAGAATATACTTAGTATATTGTTCTACAAAACATAGGCAATCCCTTCAAATTCTATCACGTTTTTCATTTTTTTAGAAGGGTATCCGCAAAAATTAACCCTAAAAATTGCAGAAAAAAAGAAAATGCTGGAATGAAGATGACTCCATTCCAGCGGAATTCCACAGAAAATCAGCGTTTCAGCTTCTGTACTTCCTCCAAAAGATACTCATTGAGAACCTTTATATACGTCCCCTTCATCCCCAGGGACTTGGATTCAATGACACCGGCAGATTCAAATTTCCGCAGGGCATTGACGATGACGGAACGGGTGATCCCTACCCTGTCCGCAATTTTCGACGCGACAAGCAGCCCCTCCGTCCCATCGAGCTCGCCCAGGATATTGATGGCAGCCTCCACCTCCGAATAGGAAAGGGTTGCCAATGCGATCTGGACCGTGGCCTTCTTGCGCGCCTCAATCTCAATCTTCTGGGTGTGGTCGCGAAGCATCTCCATCCCGACCACCGTGGCGCCATACTCGGCAAGAAGCAGGTCATCGTCATCGAACTCGTCGTCGTATTTCGCCACGATCAGGGTGCCGATGCGCTCGCCCACGCCATAAATCGGGACAACTGTCGTGTTCTTGCCATTGAACATGCATTTCGTCTCTTCGTCGTAGGCACACATTCCCGTCTTGGAATGCAGGTTCGCCGAGGTCTCATCGAGGCGCAGGAGCCAGTTCACATAACCCTTGGGGAAGAGTCCTTGGTTGATGACCTTGTCGACCATGACATCGCACTCAAAATCATCAATGAAAGCAGAGCCGAAAATCTTTCCCTTCTTGTTGGTGATGTAGACATTGGCATCCAGGACATTGCTGAGCACACGGGAAATTCCATCATATTCGACATTTTCCGACCTCTGGAGGAGGCGATTGATCTTTCTTGTCTTTTCAAGTAATGACGTTGCCATCCAAAAATCTTCCTTTCAGTTCCACAGTTTGTTCTGACATCCTTGTCCTATATTTTATCATATTTTTCTAAATAATCATAGATGCTATGCAATATTTTTTTAATAAATCAGTAAATTTTTTACACCACACTCAAAGAATATATTGGGACAGATCCCGATTCTGGGCGATATCCGAAAGTTTCTCATCCACATATGCCGCATCAATGGTCACATTCTTGTCCTCCATGTCAGGAGCATCAAAGGATACGTCCTCAATGAGCTTTTCCAGCAAGGTGTGGAGGCGGCGTGCACCGATATCCTCCGCCTGCTCGTTGACATCACAGGCAAGCTCCGCAATGCGGCTGATGGCGCTCTCCTTGAAATCCAGTTCCACGCCCTCCACTGCCAGAAGCGCCTTGTACTGCTTCAAAAGCGCATTCTGGGGTTCCGTGAGGATTTTCTCAAAATCCTCCTTGCGAAGGGACTTGAGTTCCACGCGGATGGGGAAACGCCCCTGAAGTTCCGGGATGAGATCCGAAGGCTTCGCCGTATGGAAGGCCCCTGCCGCGATGAAGAGCACATGGTCCGTCTTCACCGGCCCGTATTTCGTCACCACGGTGGAACCTTCCACAATGGGCAGGATATCCCTCTGGACGCCCTCCCGGGACACATCTGCCCCGGATGTGTTGCCCTTCACTGCCACCTTGTCGATCTCATCCAGAAACACGATGCCGCTCTTCTCCGCCACACGGACAGCTTCCTCGGCCACCTCATCCATGTCGATGAGCTTCGCCGCTTCTTCCTGGGCGAATATCTTCCTCGCCGCTGCCACCGTCACCTTCCGCTTCTTGTGCCGCTTGGGCATGAGGCTGCCGATCATGTCCTGCAGATTGTCCCCCATGCCTTCCAGGCTGGAGCCGGAGAACATGCCCACCATGGGCTTGCTGGACTCCTCCACATCGATCTCAATGAGCTCCTCCTCCAGTTCGCCGTTCTTCAGGCGTTTCCTGACCCACTCACGGCCGGCCTGGTATTTTGGCTCCTCCTTCTTCTCCTCGGAGGAATCTTCCTCGTCATTGCCAAAGAGACGGCCCAAAGGGTTCTGCGACTTCTTCGGCTCCGGCACAAAGACATCGAGGATACGTTCCTCTGCCATTTCCTTTGCCTTTTCCTGCACATCCTCCATGCGCTGCTGACGCACCATGCGCACCGCAGTCTCCGCCAGATCCCTCACGATGGACTCCACATCGCGCCCCACATAGCCCACTTCCGTGAACTTCGTCGCCTCCACCTTGATGAAGGGAGCCTTTACCAGACGGGCCAGACGTCTGGCAATCTCTGTCTTGCCGACGCCTGTGGAACCGATCATCAGGATGTTCTTCGGTATCACATCATCCTGCATGCTGCCCGTCAGCTGACGGCTGCGCCAACGGTTCCGGAGGGCAATCGCCACTGACCGTTTCGCCTCATCCTGCCCCACGATGTACTTGTTGAGCTCCTCCACGATTTCACGAGGTGTCTGTTCATTTACCCCAATGCTGTCCATCAATCCAGTTCCTCCACTTTAATGTTATGATTCGTATAGACACAAATATCCGCCGCAATGGACAAGGCTTCCTGCGCAATCTCCGATGCGGAAAGCTCCGTATGCTTGACCATTGCCCTTGCCGCCGACAGGGCATAGAAGCCGCCCGACCCGATGGCCGCCGCCTCCCCGTCAGGCTCGATGACCTCCCCGTTGCCCGACAGCATGAGAATGGTCTCCTTGTCCGCAACGAGAAGCAATGCCTCCAGTTTGCGGAGGATGCGGTCCGTGCGCCATTCCTTCGCAAGTTCCACTGCAGCGCGCTGCAGGTTCCCATTATATGCCTCCAGCTTCCCCTCGAATTTCTCAAAAAGGGTAAAGGCATCCGCCACGGAGCCGGCGAATCCTGCCAGCACCTTCCCATGGTACAGCTTCCGCACCTTTTTCGCATTCGCCTTCATGATGGCCGCCTGTCCAAAGGTCACCTGTCCATCGCCGGCAATCGCTGTTTTCCCGTCCTTATGCACACAGCATATCGTCGTGGCATGAAACTGCATCTCTGTTCCCATCTATCCCAACTCCTGTTTGAATGCTTCCAATACGTCAAGCGCCCGCTCCGCCAGCTTCTGCTTCCTCTGCTTCTTGTCCCTCACCCGCTCCGGAAGGCCGGGCAAAATGCCGAAGTTCACGTTCATCGGCTGAAAATGCTTCGCCTCCGAGGACGTGATATAGTGGCACAATGCGCCATGGCACGTCTCCTTCGGAAACACCACCGGCGCCTTCCCAAGGACAATCCGCGCTGCATTGACACCTGCCACAAGGCCCGAGGAGGCAGACTCCACATAGCCTTCCACTCCCGTCATCTGGCCCGCAAAGAAGAGATTGTCCTCTCCCCTGAGCTGCAAGGTGGGGCGCATGAGCCTCGGCGAGTTCAAGAAAGTATTGCGGTGCATGACACCGTAGCGCACGAATTCCGCCTGCCCAAGACCCGGAATCATGCCAAATACCCTGCGCTGCTCCGGCCATCTGAGATGCGTCTGGAACCCCACGATATTGTAGAGAGTCCCCTCTGCATTGTCCTGCCTGAGCTGCACCACCGCATAGGGGCGTTTTCCCGTTTCCGGATGCTCCAGCCCAACCGGCTTCAAGGGGCCGAACAGCAGGGTATCCTCTCCCCGCTTCGCCATGACCTCCACCGGCATGCAGCCCTCAAAGAACTTCTCCTTTTCAAACTCCTTGACGGGCACTGTTTCCGCCCGGACAAGCTCTGTCCAGAAACGATGGTATTCCTCCCCGGTCATGGGGCAATTGATATAGGCGGCCTCCCCCTTCCCATAGCGGGAAGCCCTGTATGCCTTCTGCATATCCACGGATTCCAGTGTCACGATAGGGGCTGCAGCATCATAGAAATAAAAGGAATCCTCCCCCGTCCTCCGAAAAATGTCCTCTGCCAGGGCGCCATCGGTAAGAGGGCCGCTTGCCACAACCGTCACCACATCTTCCCTTTGGGGAATCGCCAGGATTTCCTCATGGAGAACCTTTACCTTCGGATGGGCGGCCACCTTTTCCGTGATATAACGGCTGAACCCCTGACGATCCACGGCGAGGGCACCGCCCGCCGGAACCTTTGTGGCATCCGCCGCCTCCATGACAATGGAGCCGAGACGCCTCATCTCCTCCTTGAGAACGCCCACGGCATTCTCCATGCCCGCTCCCCTCAGGGAATTGCTGCAGACCAGCTCGGCAAAGGCATCCGTCTTGTGGGCCGGCGTCATCCTCCCGGGACGCATCTCATAGAGGATCACCTCTGCCCCAAGATTTGCCGCCTGCCATGCCGCCTCCGAGCCAGCCAGGCCCGCGCCAACAATCATCACTTTTTTCATGCGTCAATTCCCCTGGTCTTCTTTCTTCGCAGCCTTGGCCTCTGCCCTCGCCTGCGCTTTCTCCAATTCCTTGTTGATGGGATGATCCACTCTTGTCTCGCAGGCATCGTTGCTGCAGTAAAGCAAGGCCCTTCCATTCCTGTAGCGGTGCTTGAGCAGGAAGGAACCGCATTTCTCGCACACTTCTTTCTGGGGCGCATCCCATGTGACATAGTCACACTCCGGATAATTCTCGCAACCGTAAAAATTCCGGCCCCGGCGGGTGCGCCGCTCCACAATGCTTCCGCCGCATTTCGGGCATTTCACGCCCGTATCCTTCAGGATGGGCTTCGTATTGCGGCACTCCGGAAATCCGGGACACGCAAGGAATTTCCCGTAGCGCCCCTGCTTCACCACCATCATGCGGCCGCAAAGCTCGCACTTCACATCGGATACCTCCACAGGAAGCTCCACATGTCCGATGGCCTCATCCGCCTTTTCCAGCGTCGACTCAAAAGGATCGTAGAATTCCTTCAGCAACGCATTTTTCTCGATCTTCCCCTCGGCAATCTCATCCAGCTCATTCTCCAGGTTCGCCGTGAATTTCACATCCACGATATCCTTGAAGTATTCCTCCAGCATGTCCAGCACCACAAAGCCGAGTTCCGTGGGCTGGAACTGTTTCTCTATGCGCTGCACATAGCCGCGCGCCTGTATGGTCTCGATGATGGGCGCATAGGTGCTCGGCCTTCCGATGTCCTTCTCCTCCAGCGTCTTGACCAGGGAGGCATCATTGTAGCGGGGCGGTGGCTCTGTGAAATGCTGCTGGGGCAGCATCTTTGCCAGGTTCAGCACATCCTCTGCCGCCAGTTCCGGCAGCAGGACATCCTTCTCCTTCTTCGTGGCATCCACCCCGGCATAAACCACCGTGAAGCCCGGGAACTTGAGACGGGAGCCGTTGGTCTTGCAGAGATAGCGTTCTCCCGCCGCAACCGCAATGCTCATGGTATCATAGACCGCAGGCGTCATCTGGCTTGCAGCAAACCTTTGCCAAATGAGGCTGTAGAGCTTCCACTGGTCTTTCGTCAGGAAAGGCTCTACGCTTTCCGGCGTAAGCTCAATGCTCGTCGGCCGGATCGCCTCATGGGCATCCTGCGCCTTTTTGCCCGCGCTGTAGATATTCGGTTTTTCAGGGACATAGCCCGTCCCAAACTGCGTCTCGATGAAATCCCGCGCCTCCTGCTGGGCCAGCTCCGAAATCCGCGTGGAATCCGTGCGCATATAGGTAATGAGGCCGACAGGCCCCCGTTTCCCCAAGTCCAGGCCCTCATAGAGCTGCTGGGCCAGCATCATGGTCTTTCTGGAGGTGAAGCCCAGTTTCCTCGCAGCATCCTGCTGCAGGCTGCTGGTGGTAAAAGGTGCTGCCGCCTTGCGCCGCCGCTGTCCCTTCCTCACCTCCTGCACCCGGAATTCCTGCTGCTCCAGGTCTTTCACCAAGGCTGCAGTATCCTTCTCATTGGAAAGCGCCAATTTCTTGCCGTCCACCTGCACGAGCTCCGCATCGAACATGGCGGATTTGCCCTTCCTGAGTTTCATGCCGACAGTCCAGTACTCCTCCGAGACAAAAGCCTGTATCTCCTTTTCCCTGTCGCAGATGAGCTTCACCGTGACGGACTGCACCCGGCCGGCGGAAAGGCCTTTTCGGATCTTGCGCCAAAGGAGCGGGCTCAGCTTGTAGCCCACAATGCGGTCCAGCATGCGGCGCGCCTGCTGGGCATCCACCCGATCCATGTTGATGGGATGCGGGTCTTTTACCGCCGCCTGAATGGCCGGTTTCGTGATCTCGTTGAAGACGATGCGGCAGTCCGTCGCAGGGTCTACGCCAAGAATATAGGAAAGATGCCAGGCAATGGCCTCGCCTTCCCGGTCGGGGTCGCTTGCCAGATAGATCTTGTCCGCATTTTTTGCATCCTTCTTGAGTGCCTTGATGAGATCCCCTTTTCCACGGATATTGATATACTTGGGAGCAAAGTCCTGCTCCACGTCGATGCCGAACTGGCTCTTTGGCAAATCCCGCAAGTGGCCCATGGACGCACGAACCATATAGTTTCTTCCGAGATACTTCTCTATCGTCTTTGCCTTTGCCGGCGACTCCACCACCACCAAGGTCTTCTTCGCCTTTGCCCTCGCCTTTGCAGCCAAGTGTTCACTCCCTTTCCGCACGCAGGTACGCATGCGACTTGTTCTCTACCACGAGCCCCTTGAGTTCCATCTGAAGCAGCAGGAATGCAACGCTCGACGCATCCCCATTGCCCTTGAGGCTGTATATGATCTCATCGACAGAAAGAGGATGCCCATAGGATAGGACGCTGTAGACAGCCGCTTCCTCAGGGCTGAGCTGCGGCTCCTTCCTTGCTTTTTTCCTTTTTCCTTCCGATTTCCCATATTCCATCAGGATATCGGAAACACTGGTCACCAGTTTTGCTCCCTGCTGGATCAAATGATGGCATCCCTGGCTCGTATCCGAAAAAATGCTTCCCGGCACGGCAAACACATCCCGTCCCTCATTGAGGGCCAGCTCTGCCGTGATGAGGGATCCGCTCCGCCTTGCTGCCTCAACGACAACCGTCCCCCGCGACAAGCCGCTGATGATGCGGTTCCGTGCAGGGAAAAACGCCGGCAGTGGCTGCGTTCCCGGCTCATACTCGGAAATCACTGCGCCGTGTTCAGCGATCTGCTGAAGCAGGGAACGATTCTCGGACGGGTATGCCACATCAACACCGCATCCAAGCACCGCTATCGTGCGTCCCGCCTTCAGTGCTCCCATATGGGCACAGGTATCTATGCCGCGCGCTGCCCCGCTGACCACAATGACACCGGATGCCGCCAGTTTCTCCGCAAAATCCAGGGTCACCTGCTCCCCATAGCGGCTGAACCTTCGGGAACCCACCATGGCCAGCAGAAGCGCATCCTCTTCCGGAAGCTGCCCCCGGTAAAAGAATGCCACAGGCGGATCAAAAATCTCTTTCAGGAAAGGCGGATACTCCTTCTCAAGTATCGAGCAAACCCGGATGCCCTTCCTTTTGCAAAGCTCCGCCAACTGCTCAGGGTAATCCGGCCGGCTGCGGCGCAGCGCATCCAGTGATGCAATCAGCTTTTCTGGAAGAACTTCGGCAGAAGCAATGTCATTCACCGAAGCCCGCCATATTTCCTCACCGCTTGGAAAAACCTGCAGCAAGCGCTGCAGCTGCACACTTCCCAGCCCTCCTGCCCGCTGCAAGGCAGCCAGAAAATATGCCTCCATTTCACCATCCCCTATCCAATATCCAATATCCTTTCGATAGTTTCTTATGATACAGAAATATTCTGCATAATGCAACACTTTCCCGAAAAATTCCAGAAAAAAACCATTTGCCGATGCAAGACCGGCAAATGGCAAAAAACAAAAACATTTCTTATTTCCTGCGGCGGGTGGTCTCCACTTCCACATAATCGATCGGGCCGGAAATCGGCACCGAAGGCTTGCGGATGGTCGCCGTAACCGCCGTAAAATGCGGATACTTGGACAACAGCCTGTCACCGATATGTGCCGAAAGCGAAATCAAAAGCTGATAGCGCTTGTTTTTCACAGCATCTCCCACGATGTCATAGACCGTTGCCGTATCCACGGCATCCTTGACATCATCCGTCTCAATGGCCTTCGCATCGTCCATCTCGATCTCAACATCGATGTAGAACTTCTGCCCCTGCTCACGCTCATACTCATAGATGCCATGAAACCCGTAGAACATCATATTATGGATCCTGATTTTTGCCATTGCAGTCACTCCTATTCTATAAATACTTGCCTATAATTACGTATTCGTGATAAAAAAACAAAATCCTTCCCCTTGCCTCAAGAAAGAAAATATATTTTTCTTGCCAGAAACAAGACAAGCATATATTATATGGAAAGAAAGGAGTCCTGTGTATGAGCGATCTCTTCCTTTGGCTGCTCATCTTCCTTATGGCATTCTATGCCTTTGGGGACGAATTTTTCACGGCATGAGAAATGGGAGCTGACAAGCAGCTCCCATTTCTCATGCAAAAGCCAATATCACAGATCACATCACCCGACGGGCTCCGATATAGCAGGAACCCCAATACGAGCTGTAAAGGGAGTCAACCGCTACGCCGCGGCTGGAACTCGCATTGATGAAATTCCCCTCGCCCAGATAGATGCCCACATGGGAAGCCCCATAGGTATAGGTAGAGAAGAATACAAGATCCCCTGCAACGAGCTCATCCGTGGAAACCGGCATGCCCATCTCATACTGCTCATCCGCCATGCGGGGCAGATAGATGCCGGCACTTGCAAACACATAGCGCACATAGCCGGAGCAGTCAAACCCGCTGGGCGTAGTCCCGCCAAACACATAGGGAACGCCAATGTACTCCATGGAGGTCCGGACGATACGACGGGAAATGTAGTTGGAACCACGGCTGATCTCCGGCATGGATTTTCCCAAAAGTGCCGAATAGGTCGTTTCTCCCACGAGGCCATCCGCCTCCAGGCCAATCGACTCCTGGAATGCCTTCACTGCCTCGGCTGTTGCAGGGCCAAAATCCCCGTCTGCCGATACATCATAGCCAAGATTCGAGAGCTCTCCCTGGATCTCCGCAACCTCACTGCCTTGATCCCCGATGCGGAACGCGGATGCGCTCACCACGGAAAAGCTGCAGACACAAACCAAGCACATAAGAAAAATACGAACGATCTTGTTCAAAAGGATTCTCCTCTCTCTTTTCGCCAAATTTGGAATGCCCTATCTATCTGCAAACGACCCAGGCTAGGCCTTAAGTCGCTGTCCTCTGTTTCAAAAGTCCCTTATCTTTTCAGCCACTTTTCAGATTTACCCCAAACATGAAAACAGACTGCCACAAGGACAGTCAAATCTTCCAAAATGTCAACATGAGCAGCCAATAAGCCGGGTTTTGTTCCGCAAAGCGGCGGCAATCATTTATCTAGGCCGGATGGTTGCCCATCGGCTCAAGCGACACAACCCGGAAGGTTCCGCGGGCCGCATCATCCCTTCCCTATTAGGTCTTGCTCCGTGTGAGGTTTACCAAAGCCAGCCAGTCACCTGACTGCTGGTGCGCTCTTACCGCACCTTTCCACCCTTGCCGGCATGCCGGCGGTTTAAATTTCTATGGCACTATCTCTGGGGTCACCCCCGCTGGACGTTATCCAGCACACCGCCCTATGGAGCCCGGACTTTCCTCATCAGCCGAAAGGCTGCCGCGATTGCCTGAACTACTCATATCAACAGGCCCATTATACTATATCTTGTGGTTGCCTGTCAACCAAACACTAATACTGCTATAATCTTTCTCTTTTTTCCAAAAAATCACTAGGCTTACGCTGTAAAATATCTTATAATAAGAATATGATTATTTTATGAAAGAGGGTAATTTTTATGGCCACACCGCATATTGCCGCAGAAAAAGGCGAGATTGCCGAGCGCATCCTTTTGCCGGGAGACCCCCTGCGGGCAAAATTCATCGCCGAGAACTTCCTGGACAGCCCCAAGCAGTACACCGGCATCCGCAACATCCTCGGCTTCACGGGAACCTACAAGGGCGTTCCTGTCTCCGTGCAGGGAACAGGCATGGGAATCCCGTCCATCTCCATTTACGTCCATGAGCTCATCGCAGAGTACGGCGTGAAGAAGCTCTTCCGCGTCGGCACCTGCGGCGGCATGCACCCCGATGTCCATCTGCGGGATGTCCTCATCGCCCAGGCGGCCTCCACGGACTCCTCCATCGTCCGAAACATTTTCGGCGGCAGCATCAACTTTGCCCCCATCGCCGACTATGGCCTGCTTTCCAAGGCCGTTGCCAACACAAAGAAACTGAACCTTCAGGCGCGGGTAGGCAACATCATCTCCGTGGACAGATTCTACGACAAGGAAATCGACAGCGAAAAGCTCCGCCAATACGGCATCCTCGCCGTGGAAATGGAAGCCGCCGCCCTCTACCTCCTCGCCGCCCAGTTCCATGTGCAGGCTCTTGCCCTCTTCACCGTCAGCGACCATCTCTTCACCGGGGAGGCCTGCAGCACCGAGGAGCGCCAGACCAGCTTCAACGACATGGTCAGGATTGCACTGGAAACGGCAATCGAGGACTGATGCTCCAAGAAAGGGGACACATCCATGAAAAAGTGCATCGTTGTCGTGGACATGCAGAACGACTTCATCGATGGCAGCCTCGGCACGAAGGAAGCGCAGGAAATGCTGCCGCGCCTCGTGAAGAAACTGGAAAGGGAAACCGATGCGGCATTGGTGTTCACCCAGGATACCCACTCTGCCGACTATCTGGAGACCCAGGAAGGAAAGAATCTCCCCGTCAAGCACTGCATCAAGCCGGAAAAAGGCTGGGAAATCGCCCCTGCACTGAAACCCTTCGCCGAAAAAGCCGCCGCCATCGTGGAGAAGCCCACCTTTGGCTCCACAAAACTGCCCGATGCCGTCCGGGACTTCGACGAAATCGAGCTGGTGGGCCTCTGCACGGATATCTGCGTCATCTCCAACGCCCTTCTCCTCAAGGCCTTCTACCCGGAAAAATCCATCTCCATAGACGCCTCCTGCTGCGCAGGCGTCACCCCGGAAAGCCATGAGAATGCACTGGGCGCAATGAAGATGTGCCAGATCCAGGTACACTGAACAAATACGTTCATTCTCCATTGAAAAATCCACCAGGATTGCATTGCAATGCGCTGGTGGATTTTTCTTGTATTGCATTGTCAAATAAACGATTTTGTAAGGATTTCTTGCTTTTTTACTGACGATTTTGTTGGAATATGGTAAAATGAAATCAACGATTTTGCAAGGAAGATGATTTTCATGATATTCCAACGAAAAATCTATGAAAAAATGCTCGCATGGAAGATGGAGTCCGATGGCAGAACGGCCTTGCTGGTCGAAGGCGCACGTCGTGTCGGGAAATCCACTGTGGTCGAGGATTTCGCAAAAAGGGAGTACGAAAGCCACCTCATCATCGACTTCTCCATGGCTTCGCCAGAGATTCGTGAGCTTTTCCGGGACATTTCCGATCTCGACTACCTGTTTCTCCGGCTGCAGCTGGCCTATCATGCAGAGCTTCCGGCGAGGAAATCCGTCATCATATTTGACGAAGTCCAGCTTTGTCCCCAAGCGAGACAGGCCATCAAGCATCTTGTAAAGGACCGGCGGTATGACTACATCGAAACCGGCTCCCTCATCTCCATCCGACGGAATGTCAAGGACATCCTGATTCCGAGTGAGGAAAGAAAACTCCAAATGTTCCCCATGGATTACGAGGAATTCTGCTGGGCGATTGGCGACACTGCCACACCAAGCCTTCTTCGGCAGACCGCAAAACTGGGAAAGCCCCTTGGAAATGCCGTGCACCGCAAGCTGATGCAGCAATTTCGCCTGTACATGCTGATTGGCGGAATGCCCCAGGCCATAGCCGCTTATCTGGAATCGAAAAATTTCCGCGCCGTGGACTCTGTAAAGCGGGATATCCT
This sequence comes from Selenomonadaceae bacterium, assembly GCA_017444295.1. Lineage (GTDB taxonomy): Bacteria > Bacillota > Negativicutes > Selenomonadales > Selenomonadaceae > UBA3796. The sequence continues at coordinate 16,887 of JAFSWY010000263.1, forward strand.
TTCCCTCTACATGGAGGACTTCCGAAAGGTAGACCCCACCGGACGCGCCTCCCTGCTTTTCGAGGCAGTACCGGCCCAGCTCAACGGAAACGCCTCCCGCTACCAGGTATCCAGCGTCCTGAAAAACAAAAGGGCAAACTCGATTCTCAGCCTTCTGTCCGAAATGCAGGACTCCAAGACCATCCTCCTTTCCTACCATGCAAATGGCCCCGGTGCAGGTCTTTCCGCCCAACGCGATCTTGCACGGTTCAAGATTTTCCTGGCAGATACCGGACTGTTCGTGACGCTTATGTTTCGGGACAGGGATTTCACGGAAAACCTGGTCTACGAAAAGCTCCTAAGCGACAAAATGGAGGCAAACCTCGGCTATCTCTACGAAAATATCGTGGCCCAAATGCTTGCAGCCAATGGGCACAGCCTCTATTACCACACTTTCCTGAACGAGAAATCCCGCCACAACTACAAGATTGACTTCCTTCTGGCCGACGGAAACAAAATCTGTCCCATAGAAGTCAAGTCCTCCAGATACAAGTCCCATCCATCGCTGGATGCCTTTTCCGCAAAGTATTCCGGCAGGATCTCCAACCGCTGCCTCATTCATACCAAGGACTTGGGAAAGGACACGGACATCCTCCTCCTGCCCGTATACCTTGTACCATTCGTATTTCGGGGTATTCGGTAATCCGTTCCATTATAGGCAATCCTCTCCCGCTTTTGATATATTGCCAGCCGACTTTTGGGTAAAATTTGCGCAACAAACTCCGTGCGAAACAGTGTTTCGCACTACGCCCTTACACGAAATCTAAAGCTCATCTGCGTCCTGTGGACTTGATTCGCTA
>JAFSWY010000264.1 GCA_017444295.1 Selenomonadaceae bacterium
ACAGGAATGGAGGCGTGCCATGAAGCAGCATTATGTGATGCCCGTGGGGGTAGATGATTTCCGGCAGGTGCGGCAGGAGTATTACTATGTGGACAAGACGGATTTCATCAGGCAGCTCATGGACGGCCACGCCAAGGCCACCCTTGTCACCCGGCCCCGACGGTTTGGCAAGACCCTCTCTCTGAGCATGCTATACTACTTTTTCACACTGAAGGATGCGGAGGCAAATCGGGCTCTGTTTGCGGGGTGCAAGATCGAGCAGGCAGGGGAGCGGTACATGGCGGAGCAGGGGACGAGGCCTGTGGTGTTCCTCAGTTTGAAAGATGTCAAAGAGCCAGATTTTGACAGAATGCTGGCGGGGCTGGCGGAGCTCTGCAAACGGGTCTACTATGAATTTCGCTATCTTTTGGAAGGGGATGTGCTGATTTTAGAGGAGAAAGCAGTTTTTCGGGCTATCCTGGCGAAGACAGCAAGCCCTACAGATTTGCAGTATTCTCTCAGCAATCTGGTGGCCTATCTGGCACGCTATCACCAAAAAAGCGTGCTGGTGCTTATTGATGAGTATGATGCTCCTATTCAGAGAGCTTGGGATCGTGGCTATTATGATGAGGCCATCGACTTCATGCGGAATTACCTCAGTTCTGTGCTAAAATCCAATCCCCATTTGGATTTTGCTGTGCTGACAGGGGTGCTGAGGATTGCAAAGGAGAGCATCTTCAGCTCACTGAATAATCTTGAGGTGGCCAGCGTAGCCTCTGGCAATTATCTGGATGCCATGGGTTTTACCTATGAGGAAATCGAGCAGATGGCGGCAGATTTCAAGGCATCGGACAAACTTCCGGAAATCAAGGATTGGTATGATGGCTACAATTTCGCAGGACAGGAAATATATAACCCCTGGTCGGTGGTCAATTATTTCCGACAAAACTGCCAGCCTGCCGCCTATTGGGTGAATACTTCGGGCAATGCCATATTGAAACATCTGTTGAGGGAGGCTGCGCCTGCACAGGTGGAGGAACTGACGGAACTCATGCACGGCGGGACTGTCCAGGCGGAACTGATGGAAGGGGTTATCTACAATGATATTAACGAAAACAGTGACGCTCTATACTCCTTGCTCCTAAACACAGGCTATCTAACCATAGAAGATTATCCGGATCCCTACGCGGCGGATGACTGCGCTATGCGCATTCCCAATTGGGAAATACGCACCCTGTTCAAGAAAGAAGTCATGCGCTATCTGTCCGGTCTGGGCTCCGATGGGAGAATGCTCAAGAAACTGCTGGCCAGTCTTCTGTCCGGCAATGCAGCAGATTTTCAGGAGAAACTGGGCACATTCCTGTCTGCCATGGCCAGCTTTTACGATACGGCAGCCAAGGAAAGCTTTTATCATGGCTTAGTGCTGGGGTTGCTGGCCGCTCTGATGCCCCGCTTTGAGGTGGTTTCCAATCGCGAGGCGGGCTTCGGCAGGTTCGATATTGCCATTTTCCCCGGAAAGAATCAGAGGGTAGGGGCCGTGCTGGAGTTCAAGGTGGCGGAAAAGGAAGAGGATATGCCGGATCGGGCGGGTGAGGCACTGGCCCAGATTCGGGACAGGGATTACCTGTCGGAATTTGCCCGGCGGGGAGTGCAGGAGGTCTGGCAGTATGGTATCGCTTTTTGTCGAAAGAAGTGCCTGATAGAGAAGGGATAATTGGAAAAGAAGGGTTGACGGAGGCTTTTTTGTGTGCTATAATCTTTCCGTGTTGAAAACAAGAAGAAGCCACCGCTTCTCACCTGCCGGCAAGAGCCGGTTGGGTTCATGACAGGGATTCTATGGGTGGCATTCTGCCGCCCTTTTTATGTTATATCGTAATAAAGTTCGGTTCAGTTATTTTAGGAGGTGTCTCTACTATTAGCAGGGAATCTTTGAGGATCAATGAGGAGATCCGAATCCGGGAGGTCCGGGTGACAAGCGCTACAGGTGAGCAGCTGGGCATCATGGCGACGCGGGACGCGCTTGCCATGGCAGAGGAACAGCATCTCGATCTCGTTGAGGTGGCGCCGAAGGCGAAGCCTCCTGTCTGCCGTATCATGGATTTTGGGAAGTACAGGTATGAGCAGCAGAAACGGGAGAAAGAGGCAAAGAAGAAGCAGAAGGTCATCACCATCAAGGAAGTCAAGCTTCGCCCCAATATCGAGCAGCATGACTTTGATGTCAAATTGAAGAACGCCCTTCGCTTTGTCCAGGAGGGGAACAAGGTCAAAGTGACCATCATGTTCCGCGGGAGGGAGCTTTCCCATCCCGAGCTGGGCAAGGAGGTATTGGCTCGTGTGGCTGAAAAGCTGGGAGATCTGGTCTCCATTGAGCGCAATGCCAAACTGGAAGGCAAGAATATGACGATGATTCTCGCGCCAAAACCGCAGAAGTCGTCCAAGCCCAAACAACAGACAGAATCCAAAGGAGGAAATAGCAATGCCGAAAATTAAGACGCGCAGAGCTGCAGCAAAACGCTTTACCGTGACGGGAAGTGGTGAATTCAAACGCAACAAGGCCTACAAGAGCCATATTTTGGAGAAGAAGACCCCGAAGCGCAAGAGGAACCTGCGCAAGGCGGCCATCGTGAATGCAGCGGAGCATGCCCGCGTCAAGCGAATGCTTCCCTATGCCTGATGTCATTTGATTTGTTAGGAGGAATGAGACATGCCAAGAGTTAAGTCCGGCGTGACTGCACATAGACGTCATAAAAAGATTTTGAAGCTAGCCAAGGGCTACAAGGGTGCCAAGAGCAAGCAGTTCAAAAAGGCCAATGAGACCGTAATGAAGGCTCTCTACTACGCGCGCCGCGATCGCCGTGCGAAGAAGGGCGAGTTCCGTCGTCTCTGGATCACCCGCATCAATGCGGCTGCCCGCATCAACGGCATTTCCTATAGCCGTCTGGTCTGCGGCCTCACGAAGGCCGGTGTCGAGGTGAACCGCAAGATGCTGGCGGATCTTGCCGTCAACGATGCGGAAGCATTTGCCAAGCTCGTTGCCGTTGCAAAAGAGAATATCTGATGAATGTAGGGGACTGCTTCGGCAGTCTCCTTTTGGCATGGAGTAAGGAGAGCCATGGAGAGCAGGATCGAAAGTGCCGGAAATGGAAAAGTAAAACTTGCCGCATCTCTGCGGCAGCGCAAGCATCGGGAAAAGACAGGGCTTTTCCTCGCGGAGGGCGTGCGTCTTTGCGAGATGGCAGCGGCCTCGGGATGGAAGATCTCCTTTGGCCTCTATACGCCCTCCGTGGCAGGGGAAAACCGGGCAGGGGATTTGCTTGGACGATTGAAGGAGATTGGCTGCCTGCTTTATGAGGTTCCAGAGAATATCTTTGCCAAGGCATCCTCCACGGAATCTCCACAGGGAATCTTGCTTGTTGTCGAACAGAAGGGTATCTCCCTTGGGAATCTGATATTGCCGAAAAATCCGTTTCTCATGGTCATGGATGGGAGACAGGATCCCGGAAATGCAGGAACCATGATACGCCTTGCCGATGCGGCGGGGATGGATGGGGTCATCCTTCTGAAGGGCTCTGTGGATGTGTTTTCCGACAAGACCGTGCGGGCGACGATGGGGTCTGTTTTCCATCTTCCCATCTGCTCCAATACGGACGGGAAAGAATTCATGGATTTTGTTCGGGAAAAGGGCATCCGGCTCTATGCGGCAACCTTGGATGGAAGGGCAAAGGTATGCTATGAGGCCGATCTTTCCGGCAGCATTGCCCTGGTTTTCGGCAACGAGGCCAATGGAGTATCCTCCGATATTCTCCGCATGGCAGAGGGGATGTACATTCCGATGTTCGGCAAGGCGGAATCCCTGAACGTGGCGACAGCAGCTTCTGCACTTGTTTACGAGGCTGTGCGCCAGAGAAGGTATCCTGGGGAATGGAGACGAGTTTGATTCTGTAGTGGATGAGGTATCAGGTTCAATGGAAAAAGACGCGTTGAAGG
>JAFSWY010000265.1 GCA_017444295.1 Selenomonadaceae bacterium
AGGAGGCAGAGGAATGGCTGAGGCGAAAAAGAAGAGCGCCGCATCCGGCAAGAATCGCAGCTCGGAATTCATAGAAGCCCTCCTGAGCAAAGGCAGCAAGAACGGGGGTACCCTGACCTATGGCGAGCTTGTTGAGGCATTGCAGGACAAGGATCTGTCTCCCGATGAAATCGATGATATGTACGATGTCTTCAGCAAGAAGGGCATCGAGATCGTAGATGATTCCAATTCCGGGCAGAATGATGACGAGTTGGATCTGGAAAAGGAAAACGAAGATGAAATCGAGGAAATCGAGCTTGACCTGAGTGTGCCGGAGGGCATCAGCATCGATGATCCGGTACGCATGTATCTCAAGGAGATCGGGCGGGTTCCCCTGCTGACGGCGGAGGAAGAGGTCGCCTTGGCCAAGCGCATGGAACAGGGGGATGAGGAAGCCCAGAAACGATTGGCGGAGGCCAACCTGCGCCTGGTGGTCAGCATTGCAAAGCGCTATGTCGGGCGCGGCATGCTGTTCCTCGATCTGATACAGGAAGGCAATCTCGGCCTCATCAAGGCCGTGGAAAAGTTTGATTACAATAAGGGGTACAAATTCAGCACCTATGCCACATGGTGGATCCGGCAGGCCATCACCCGTGCCATTGCCGACCAGGCACGCACCATACGCATTCCGGTGCATATGGTGGAGACCATCAACAAGCTCATCCGGATTTCCAGGCAGCTTCTGCAGCAGCTCGGCAGGGAACCTGTACCGGAGGAGATTGCCAAGGAGATGGACATCAGCGTTGAGCGGGTACGGGAAATCATGAAGATTGCCCAGGAACCCGTGTCCCTGGAGACCCCGATTGGCGAGGAAGAGGATTCCCATCTGGGGGATTTCATTGAGGACCAGGATGCACCGGCACCGGCAGATGCCGCATCCTTCATGCTTTTGAAGGAGCAGCTGGAGGAAGTGCTGGATACACTGACCCCGCGTGAGGAGAAAGTCCTTCGTCTGCGCTTTGGGCTGGATGATGGAAGGGCCCGGACGCTGGAAGAGGTGGGCCAGAATTTTGGCGTCACCCGTGAGCGCATCCGCCAGATTGAGGCCAAGGCATTGAGGAAGCTGCGTCACCCAAGCCGCAGCCGCAAGCTCAAAGATTTTCTTGATTAAGAAGAGGAAGTCCTTGACAAAGGCCAAAGCGATGCGTATAATAGTTTTGTCGGCGGGATGCTGACATCATTCCTCGATAGCTCAGTCGGTAGAGCGTCTGACTGTTAATCAGAATGTCACAGGTTCGAGTCCTGTTCGGGGAGCCATTTGAAGAGTCGAGTGCAACGCAGCTTTGCGTGCACTCTTTTTTTCTATACAGAGCCATGGGGAGGGATGAAGATGCGCCTGGATAGCAGGCTCCGGACGGTGGCAGATTTTGTTCCGCTGGGGAGCCGGGTGGCAGATATTGGAACGGATCATGCATATCTGCCTGTGTATTTGGTGGAGAGCGACAGAGCTGTGTTTGCCGTTGCGGGAGACAAGAATGCAGGCCCCTGCGATGCGGCAATACGGACCGTGCAGGAACATGGACTGGGGGAGCAGATCTCTGTGCGGCAGGGAGACGGACTTGAGGTGCTGGAGCCCGGAGAGGTGGACACGATCTGCATTGCCGGCATGGGCGGAACGCTTATGGCGGAAATCCTCGGAGCCTGCCCCGATGTGCTGAAAGCGGCAGACTCCCTGGTGCTCCAGCCCATGAATGATGCTTCGGGGCTTCGGAAGTGGCTGTACCAGCACTACTGGCACATTGTGGATGAGGAATTGGCCTTGGCGGATGGAAGGATCTACGAGATCATCCTGGCCAAACGCGGCAGAAGGAAACGGCCCTCCCCATTGATGCTGGATATCGGCCCTGTGCTCTGGGAGAAGAAAGGCGGGCTTCTGCAGCATCATATCGAGGCACTGCTTTTCCAGAACAGGCGCATCGCGGCAGGCATGGAAAAGAGCGAGCGGGCGAAGAAGTCGCGAAAGTACAAGGAAGCCCTGGAAAATATCAGGGCACTGGAGGAGAGATTGAAATGGTGAAATGCCAGATGGTCATGGATGCCATGGAGCGTATCGCACCAAGGCGCCTTGCCGAGGAATGGGATAACCCGGGGCTCCTCGTGGGAAGCCCCCTGCAGGAAATCCGCAGGATTCTCGTCTGCCTGGATGTGAGTGATGATGTTGTGGAGCGTGCCATTGAGATGGGGGCGGACATGATCGTGTCCCATCATCCCCTGATATTCAAGCCTCTCAAGAAACTGCGCACAGACCTTCCGCTGGGGCACCGCCTTCAGATGCTCCTGAAGAAGGACATCGCCGTGCTCGCTGCCCATACGAATCTGGATATTGCGGAGGGAGGCGTCAACGATGTGCTGGCCGAAAAGATTGGCCTTATGGAGACGGAGCCTTTCGTGGTGCTTTCGCGAGACGGAAATATTCTTGGGAGCATGGGGCGCATGGGAAGATTCCCGAAAGCCTTGACGGTGCAGGAATTTGCCTGTGCGGTGCGCGATGCGCTTCCGGTATCCCATGTTCGCCTGGTGTCCGCCGGCGACAGGATGGTCCGCAAGGTTGCACTGTGCAGCGGCAGCGGGGCCGAGTTCATCTCGAAGGCGGCAGCCCTTGGGGCGGATGCCTATGTTACCGGAGATGTGCGCTACCATGATGCCCAGCATGCGCTGGAGAATGGCATGCACGTCATTGATGCGGGGCATTTTGGCACGGAATTCCCCATGGTTTCCGCATTGGGGGCACGTTTGAAAAAAGAACTGGCAGAAATGAAAGGAACGGTGGAAATCCTGGAGGACAATGCCTCAGAGGATTTCTTCACCGTTCTTTAAAAAGCAGGAAACTGTGGAAATGTGTCGTATATAGTATATAATAGACGGAAAGCTGTTTTTACGGTTCCAGCATCGCCCATTCATAGGAAAAAAGGTAACAGGAACTCGCCGTGGTCTTCTCCCAGTTTTCCTGAATGCGGTCAGACACATTGGTGAGATGTTCCTTTTCGATGTCGGACAGGAGCACGATGAAATTCGCGCCGTTCTTTGTGACCATATCCCCTTTGCGGAGGGTGGAGCAGAGGGTGGAGATGAATTGCTCCTCTGCCTCGGCAGTGGGAACCTTGGGATTTCCATAGCGGTTCAGGTTCAGGAGCAGGATGCAGGCAGATTTCTTGTAGATCTTGAGGGTGCGCTTGAGGTAGCGGTATACGGCACGGAAGCCGTCGAAGGGAAGCTGGAGCGCCCCTTCGGTTTGGTTGCGCTCCCCAAGTATGGTTTCGATATGGGAGATGTCTGCATTGTTTGCAGCAGAGCTGTCCTCTTCTTCCTGTTCCTTGAAGATGCTGTAGCCGTGTTTTCCGTTCTGCTTTACGGTGTAGAGCGCCTTGTCCGCCTTCTTGTACAGGCTGGCGAAATCTTTTCCGCCGGCGGGAACGAAGACGCAGCCGATGGAGGCGCCGAGAGGGATGTTCATATCCTCTCCCATCAGTGCCTTGGCAGATTTTTGGACACTCGTGTTGATGAATTTCGTTTTGTGGGCAATGCCGTTCTCATCCAGCATGCCATGGCAGAAGGCAATGAACTCGTCGCCTCCCATCCGCCCGACGATATCCGTGGGGCGCACGGCGGCACGGAGGATATCCGCAAAGTTGACGAGCACCTTGTCGCCCATGGAATGCCCGTGGATATCATTGACCAGCTTGAAGCTGTCGAGATCGATCATGAGAAGCGCCCCGCTGGCATGCTTGCAGACCGCAGTGAGCTCTTCCTCGGAGGAGCTCTTGTTCAGGAGCCCTGTCAGGGCATCGGTGCTGGCATGCTTTTTGAGCCCCTGGATGCGGTCCATGGTCTGCAGGATGTTTCCCACACGGCGCAGCAGCACATCGGCGCGGAAGGGCTTGCGGATGAAATCCATGGCGCCGTTGTCAAATCCTTTGCTCTCCATTTCCTCGTTCTGGTCGGCTGTCATGAACATGAAGGGAATGGTATCATGGTACTCCCCCTGCAGGGCAAGCTGGAGCTCGTATCCGGACATGCCGGGCATGCGAAGGTCGGAAAGGACCATGTCGGGCTTTTCGCGATGATAGACCTCAATGGCTTCTTTGCCTGAGGAGGCGCAGACCACTTTATACTGGCTGGCAAGGATGTTTTCTGTTATAAGCAGGGAGACCATCATATCGTCAACAACGAGTATCTTTTTCATCATTATTCGCTCCTTCTCCGGCTCTTATATTTATTATAACGCATTGTTCAAATTTTGCCAAAGGCAAAATATTCAAATTGACGTTTCGACACGGGTGCAACCCGTGTCATAACGCATTGCGACGCGAAGCTAGTCCCCGGAGGGGATTCAAATTTTGCCAAAGGCAAAATGTATATGAATTTAAGATTTCTTGTTGATTAATTATACATATTTGATGTATAATTATAAACGTTTAGGAGGAACTGATATGAGGGTCAGCATTATTGGCGCCACCGGCTATGCCGGGGCGGAACTTCTGAGAATCCTGCACCGCCATCCGGAGGCAGAGATTGTGCATATCACATCCGAAAGCCACACGGGGGAGAGGATTTCCGACCTGTATCCGCATTTGCGTGGGTTCTATGATATGGAACTGGAAAGCATGAAGGACATCGAACGCATCGGGGCAGACAGTGATTTCGTGTTCATCGGGCTTCCCCACGGGCATGCCATGGAAGTCGGGCGGGCGCTGGAGAACATGCCGACGCGCATCATCGACCTGGGGGCGGACTATCGTTTCTCTGATACCAAAGTCTATGAGGAATGGTATCATGTGCCGCATACCCATAAGGGGGCGGATCGTGTCTATGGGCTTGCCGAGCTCTACCGCGAGGAAATCAAGACCGCAAAGATCATCGGCAATGCCGGCTGCTTTACGACGGCGAGTATTCTGGCGCTGGCTCCTTTGGCGAAGCATCATCTCATCGATGTCAATACGATCCTTGTAGATGCGAAATCCGGCGTTTCCGGTGCGGGACGATCTCCCAAGCAGGGCAATCATTTTCCGGAACTCTACGACAGCTTCAAAGCCTACAACGTTGCACATCACCGCCATACGCCGGAGATCGAGCAGGCAATCGAGGACTTGTCGGGGGAGAAGACGGTATTGAATTTCACGCCTCATCTCGTGCCCATGTCCCGGGGAATCCTTTCCACCTGTTATGCATCCCTGAAGCCTGATATCACGGCGGATATGGTGGATGCAGCCTTTGAGAAGATGTATGCCAATGAGTACTTTATCCGCCTTTTGGGACGGAACGGCTATCCGGCAACCAAGGATGTCCGCGGCTCGAACTTCTGCGATATCGCATGGCATATCGATGAACGCACAGGCCGTGTCATTGTCCTTTCCGCCATCGACAATCTGGTGAAGGGGGCGGCGGGACAGGCCGTGCAGAATTTCAACATCGCCTGTGGCTTTGGCGAGAAGACGGGGCTGGATGATGTACCCATGTATCCATGAGATTGCTGCATGGAATTTGTACGAGGAATTTTGAATCAGGAATATATAGGAGGATCATCGTATGTTTAGTGACAAGAACGCAAAAGCGGGCGTTGCATTTCCGCAGGGATTCAAGGCAGCAGGTGTCAAGGCAGGCATCAAGAAGAGCGGCAATCTGGATGTGGCGGTCATCTATACCGAGCGCGAAGCAGCAGTGGCCGGCGTGTTCACACAGAATGCTGTGGCGGCAGCGCCTGTATATGTATCGAAGGATGCCGTGAGGACTGGGATGGTTCATGCAGTTGTCGCGAATGCGGGCTGTGCCAATGCCTGCACAGGGGAGCAGGGCATGAAGGATGCAAAGGACATGGCAGCCATCACGGCAAAGGAACTGGGCTGCGATGCCAGTGATGTCATCGTTGCTTCCACGGGTGTCATTGGCGTGCACCTTCCCATGGACAAGATGGAAGCGGGCATCAAGCAGGCGGTCTCTGAGCTTTCTGAGACGGGCAGCCCAAATGCGGGAAATGCCATCATCACGACGGATACCTATTCCAAGGCATGTGCCACTGAGGTGGAGATTGGCGGCAAGAAGGTGCGCTTTGGCGCGATTGCCAAAGGATCCGGCATGATCCAGCCGAACATGGCGACAATGCTCTGTTTCATCACGACGGATGCTTCCATTGACAGTGCATTGCTTCAGGAGGCATTGTCCGGGATCACCGAAGTGTCTTTCAACATGATTTCCGTGGATGGCGATATGAGCACGAATGATATGGTGGTTGTGCTGGCAAACGGTGCGGCAGGAAACACGAAAATCACGGAAAAGAATGAGGACTATGCGAAGTTCCATGATACGCTTCTTTCCATCTGCCAGGGGCTTTCCCGGCGCATTGCCGCCGATGGGGAGGGCGCGACGAAGTTCCTCACGATTCATGTCACGGGGGCAAAGTCCTTTGCGGATGCCAAGACCATTGGAATGAGCGTGGCAAAGTCCCCGTTGGTGAAGACGGCGTTCTTCGGGCAGGATCCGAACTGGGGGCGTGTCATCTGTGCCGTGGGTTATGCAGGCGTGCCCATGGATCCAGAGAAGACCGTGGTGAAGTTCGGCAGCATTCCCGTTTATGCTCATGGCGTAGGAGCAGAGTACGATGAGGATGCGCTTCGCAAGGTCATGGCGGAACACGATATCGTCATTGATATCGATATGGGAGACGGGAATGAGGAAGCCACTGTTTGGAGCTGCGACTTCTCCTATGAATACGTGAAGATCAACGGGGAATATCATACCTGATGCACAGTTCCTTGGGAAAGGTTGTGGGAAAATGTTCGATGCACAGGACAAGGCGGGGATTCTCGTTGAGGCTCTGCCCTATATACAGGAATTCCATGGCAAGATCGTCGTCATCAAGTACGGCGGCAATGCCATGATCAATGACAGCCTCAAGGAAAAGGTCATGCAGGATATTGCCCTCATGAAATACGTGGGCATCCATCCGGTCATCGTCCATGGGGGCGGCCCTGAAATCACAGGATTCCTCAAGAAAGTCGGGAAAGAGTCCTCCTTCGTCAGCGGCCTTCGCGTGACAGATGAGGAAACCGTGGAGATTGCGGAGATGGTGCTGGATGGCAAGATCAATTCCGAGATCGTGAACCGCCTGAACCAGATCGGCGTTCGCGCGGTTGGCCTGAGCGGGAAGGATGCGGGGCTCATCAAAGCGAAAAAGAAACTGGCCACGGTCTATGAAGGCGAGGAAAAGAAACGGGTGGATATCGGCTATGTGGGAAAAGTCGTACAGGTGGATATCACCATATTGAAGGATCTCATCGCCCACGGCTATATCCCTGTCATAGCGCCCATCGGAGTCGGCGAGGGAGGGGAGAGCTACAACATCAACGCCGACTATGTTGCCTCGGAGATTGCCGGGGCATTGGAGGCGGAGAAGCTTCTTCTCCTCACGGATATCGAGGGCATCTACAAGGACTACAACGACAAGAGCACCTTCATTTCTTCTCTCCATGCCGAGGAAGCCAGAAACTATATCAAGGAAGGAATCATTTCCGGAGGAATGATCCCGAAAGTGGAGGCATGCCTCATGGCTTTGGAGAAGGGCGCGGGGAAGACCCATATCATCGACGGGCGGCTTGACCATTCCATCATTCTTGAGATATTCACATCGGCAGGTATTGGGACGCAAGTAGAAAAGTGAGACAGCATTGTGCCGGAAGCAAGGAGTGACTTTGATGAAATCGATGGACATCCCTATGGTAACCATTATTGTTCCGGTCTACAATGTGGAAGAATATCTTGAGGAATGTATGCAAAGCCTTCAAAACCAGACGTTGCGGGACTGGGAGGCAGTCTGCATCAACGATTGTTCAACGGATGGTTCCCTTGGTATTTTGCAGCGTTATGCGGCTAATGATGATAGGATAAGAATCGTTGACAATCCCTGCAACAAGGGTGTTTCCTGTGCGCGAAACGAAGGGATCCGGTGGGCCCGAGGAAAATATATTTATTTTTTGGATTCCGATGATGTGATAGTGTCGAGTGCACTGGAAGAACTGCAAAAGCTTGCGGAAAAGGAAGGCTTGGATGGGATTTTCTTTGATATGACGCATGTCCTTGGCACCAGTGAAGTCTTTGAGATGCCTTGGAAGAAAGACAGTGCTTTCTATGAAAATGTATTGGGCGGACAGGATTTTTTCTGGAAAACCATTGCCTCAATAGAGAACATTGCACCTGTTTGGATGCAGTTCTGGCGCACTGAATTTCTGGAAAAGCACCAGCTTTTCTTCTGCGAGGAATTGCGCAAGGCAGAAGATGTCCTGTTTACTTTTGAGGCTTTTATGCTTGCGAACAGGGTTCGATGCATCCACAAGGCCTATCATGGCTACAGGAAGCGAGAAGATTCCTTGACGAGCGCATCCCGCCGGACAACCGTTGACAGCTTTCGGGCATCTTTTGTGGTTTATTGCGAGATCCTGCATTTCTTGGCAGTGCATGCAGAGAACTTTGGAAAAGATTCCATTCAGGGGATTGAATCTTATGCGAATCAGTACGATGTCCTTTCAAGGGAACTGCATGTATCTATAAAAGAACCTGGAAAGATTGCCTTCTCAAATCCCATGCATGAAATCATGTATCGTAAGTTTTGTGAGAACAGGTTGCAGGAAAAGAAATTTGCGAATGTGTTTTTTCGGTTATATGATAGGGAAAGGGTTATCTGTATTTGCGACCAGGAGTGGTCACAGAAGCTGGAGAATGTTTATGGAATCAGCCTGGAAGGATTCCTTATGATTGAGCCGAAGCCCAAACAGCTTGTATTGGATGAAGTCCTGGAAAAATTCCAGAAAGGCATGATGCAAATTTATTTTTCTACATATTATACGAAGCTGAAGCCTGTTCTGTTGGAAATGCAATTGCAGGAAGAAATCGATTTTATGGATGGCAGGGTATTGTTTGATAATTATTGCGAATGATTGCCTTATTTACAAGAATTTTATGAGAAGAATTTTTGAAAATGAAGTTGGGGGGCATTTTGATGGGGGAAACAGCACAACAGATTTTTGAGAAGGATGCGAAAGACTATCTGCCGGTATTCAATCGCTACAAGATTGTTTTGGACCACGGGGACGGCGTCTATGTCTATGACAATACGGGGAAGAGGTATATCGATTTTCTGGGCGGCATTGCCGTAAACGTGTTGGGGCATGCCTGCAAGCCCCTGGTGGATGCTGTGGCGGAGCAGGCGGGAAGGCTGATTCATTGCTCGAATCTCTACTATACGCAGCCACAGGCGGATGCAGCGTCGAAGCTGGTGGAGCTCAGCGGGCTTGGCAAGGCATTTTTGGGGAATTCCGGTGCAGAGGCAAATGAGGGCGCCATCAAGATTGCACGCAAGTATGCCCATGGCATCAATCCCGGCAAATCGCAGATCATCACGGCATGGGACAGCTTCCATGGCCGCACCATAGCGACGCTCACTGCAACGGGACAGCCAAAGTATCACGAAGGTTTCGGGCCTCTTCCGGAGGGTTTTGATTACGTTCATTACAATGACATCGCTGAGTTGGAGAAACTCATGAGCGACAAGACCTGCGCCGTTATGCTGGAGACCATTCAGGGCGAGGGCGGCGTCTATCCGCCAAAGGATGACTATTTGAAGAAGGTGCGCTCTCTCTGTGACAAGTACCATGCATTGCTGATTCTCGATGAGATTCAGGCGGGCATCGGACGCAGCGGAAAATTCTTCGCTTATGAGAACTACGGCGTAAAGCCGGATATCGTAACCTTGGCGAAGGGGCTGGCGGGAGGCGTTCCCATTGGCGCCTTCATCGTGACCGATGAGGTGGCAATGGCCTTCCATGCGGGAGACCATGGCACGACCTTCGGAGGAAATCCCTTGGCTTGTGCGGCTGCCAATGTTGTTCTGGATACGGTGCCCCGGAAGGAATTCCTGAAGAATGTGGAGGAAGTTGGTGCCTATTTCCGTCAGAAACTGGAGGATCTGCAGAAGAAGTATCCGTCCCTGATCACGGAAATCCGTGGCAAGGGACTGATTCTGGGAGCGCAGCTTTCCAAACCGGGACGCGATATCGTCAACGAAGTCCTGGAAAAAGGTGCCATCATCAACTGCACAGCAGGTTCGGTGCTTCGCTTCATTCCACCGCTCATCATCACAAAGGCTCAGGTGGACGAGGTTCTGGGCATTCTGGATAGTGTATTGCCGAAATATGTGGGTTAAACCAGGGGGGATTTTATGCTGAAAGGCAAGGATATGATTTCCATCCACGACCTTTCCGTGGATGAGGTAGAGGAGATACTTGGGCTTGCGGCGGAACTGAAGGCGAAGCAGAAAGCGGGCATCGAGCATCACCTGCTCAAGGGGAAGACCCTGGGGATGATTTTTGAGAAGTCCTCGACGCGGACGCGGGTGTCCTTTGAGACAGGAATGTACCAGCTGGGAGGGCAGGCGCTCTTTCTCTCGAACCGCGATTTGCAGCTGGGCCGGGGAGAACCCATCAAGGATACGGCACGGGTGCTGTCGCGTTACCTTGACGGCATCATGATACGCACCTATGGGCATGACCGTGTGCTGGAGTTGGCGGAATACGCCAGTGTTCCCGTCATCAATGCCCTGACGGATCTTCTGCATCCCTGCCAGGTGCTTACGGATCTTCTCACAATCCGGGAGCACAAGGGAAAGAACCTCAAGGGCCTCAAGATGGCCTATGTGGGGGATGGCAACAACATGACCAATTCCTATATGTATGGCTGCGCGAAAGCGGGCATGACCTTTGTGGCAGCAACGCCGAAGGACTATGCGCCGGATGCGGAGGTCACGAAGAATGCCATGGAGGATGCCAAACTGACCGATGCATCCATCACCCTCATGGATGATCCGGTGGAGGCCGTCAAGGGAGCAGATATCGTCGTCACGGATACCTGGGCAAGCATGGGACAGGAAGCGGAGCATGAGGAGCGCAAGAAGATCTTTGCGCCCTATCAGGTGAACAAGGAGCTGCTGGCCCATGCCG
>JAFSWY010000266.1 GCA_017444295.1 Selenomonadaceae bacterium
AAAAGATTATGTGGATTATTGAGCATACCAATAAGTGGTTAGTTGGTGGAATCTACGAGGATGTGTCGCGATAGTAACAGACCGAGTCTGTGGCAGAGTTCAACGAGCGGCTCTGGGGCTGCATGGTGGACTACGTGACGGTGGGGGTGGATGGCGGCTTGACGGTGGTGTTCCGGGATGGGACGATTACAGAAGTACAAAGATTGTCCCCTTAATTATGGGAAATGATTGCGTTTTGCTGTGTAGCCTAATATCGATGACAATTGACAAAGCCGTCAATATCAAGGATAATATACGCATACACCCTAGAGTATGGAGGTGCGTTTATGAAGCAATGTATGGATTCGGACAATCTTCACCGCCGATTAAACAAAATTATCGGGCAAGTGCAGGCAATCAATCGAATGGTGGACGAGGATGTTCCGTGCGAGGATGTGCTGGCGCAGATCAATGCAGCCAAGTCAGCACTGCATAAATGCGGGCAGGTGGTGCTGGAAGGCCATATCAAGCATTGTGTACGGGACGGATTGGAACACGGAGATGCGGAGCAAACCATAGCAAATTTCACCAAGGCAGTGGAACGCTTTGCCAATATGCGATAACTCGGTGAGGACGGGCGAAAGTCTGTCCTTATTTTTTCATGACTTGACAAGCCTATACCCCTATATGTATAATTGTAATACATATAGGGGTATAGGCTTGTGTGATATATGAAAAAGGAGCGATAGATATGCAGTTAGCGGAAACGGTTTCGGGATGGGGCAACATGAAGAGAGAAATTGTTTTTTTGGCAATGTCTGGCGTTGCCCTTTTGCTCAGTATCTTTGATGTACAGCTTTTTCCCTGGGATATGGCCTGGGTTGCTATCTTGCTTTGTGGCGTTCCTATTATTGGGGGCGCAATCTACGGCTTGGCGACGGCTTTTGATGTGAAGGCCGATGTGTTGGTGTCCTTGGCCTTGATTGCCTCTGTCATTGTCGGGGAAATTTTTGCTGCCGGGGAAATTGCATTCATCATGCAGCTAGGCGCCATGTTGGAAGAGCTTACCGTGGCGCGGGCAAGAGCCGGTATCGAAAAACTGGTGCAGCTTACGCCACGCACGGCGCGCAAGCTGTTTCATGGCAAGGAAACGGTAGTCGATGCCAGCGATGTATCCGTTGGCGATATCCTGCGGGTATTGCCGGGAGAAACTGTTCCGGTTGACGGGATAATCATCACGGGGCATACTTCCATCAACCAATCGGTCATGACGGGGGAATCCTTGCCGGTGGACAAGGAGCCGGGAGATGATGTGACAAGCGGCTCCGTGAATCAGTTTGGCGCATTTGATATGCGTGCCGAAAAGGTGGGCGAGGACAGTTCCATCCAGCGCATGATTCGCCTTGTGCAGTCGGCTGATGCAGGAAAAGCCAGAATTGTCGGTTTGGCTGACAGGTGGGCGACATGGATTGTGGTGATTGCCTTGGCAGCAGCCATATTGACCTACCTTGCAACACAGGAAATTCTCCGCAGCGTGACGATTCTGGTGGTATTCTGTCCCTGCGCCTTGGTGCTTGCCACACCAACAGCTATCATGGCGGCGATTGGCAATGCCACCAAACACAGATTCTTGGTGCGGGAGGGAGATGCTTTGGAGAGATTGTCGCATATTTCCCGTCTTGCTTTTGACAAGACGGGAACCCTGACCTTCGGAAAACCAGTGGTGAAGCATATTCGGAGCATAGCAGAGAACCTATCGGACGAGCTTCTGTATCGGTATGCTGCAAGTGCGGAGTCCCGTTCCGAGCATCCCTTGGGAAAGGCTGTTTTGCAGGGCTACCAAGAAAAATATGGCAATACCTTCACGGAGCCGGAAGATTTTCGGATGATTCCAGGCAGGGGGATTATTGCCATGCTTGAGGGAAAACAGATACTGGCCGGAAATATTCAGATGCTTGAGCAGTACCATGTGGAAGGCATAAAAACAGTATCTTCGGCGGCTGCCTTCGTTTTATCGAAAGGCTGCACTGCTATTTATCTGGCAGTGGACGGAGTGGCCAGCGGCTTTATTGCCTTGGCGGATACCTTGCGCCCGGATGCTCAAAGTGTCATGCATGATATCCGTGAAGCGGGAGCAAGCCCGGTGCTTTTGACCGGCGACCATAAGGCGGCAGCCGAAAACATCGCGACGGCATTATCCATGCAGGAATTCCACGCTGATTGTTTGCCGGAGGACAAGCTGAAATTTATAACTCAATATCAGGAAACAAACGAGAAAGTTTGCATGATCGGTGATGGAATCAATGATGCTCCGGCACTCAAAAAGGCGTATGTGGGAATCGCAATGGGTGGCATTGGAAGCGACATCGCCGTAGAGGCAGCCGACATCGCCCTGGTTAATGACGACATTCGGGAGCTTCCCCATCTTTTGCGCCTTTCCAAACGCATGATGCGCACCATCAAAGGGAATCTGGCCTTTTCCATGCTACTCAATTTCCTTGCTATTTTGCTTGCTATGGCAGGAATCCTAAATCCCGTCGTAGGAGCGTTGGTACATAATGCGGGGTCATTGTTTGTCATTGTCAACTCCGCCTTTCTGCTCAGATGGCAGGGATGAGTGCAAACAAAAGGGCTGCCGCATAAACGTTTTCAGGCTTGCTTATGCGACAGCCCTGGCCTTAATGCTCAATATTATGGTTTTTCATTTTGTCCTTCAACACCTGGCAAGTGATAATGCCGTCATTGAAGGAGGCACAGCAGCGATTGCAGGAAACACAGGCGGCAGGGGCATCATCTTCCAGCCAGCGCTTTGGGAGGTTTGGCTCGCGCACCGTTGGCCTGCCGAAAGAGACAGCCGTGATTTTCGTGCTATGCAAGGTGTCCTCAATAAAGGCCGGTGTACGGTAGCCGCAAACGCTGATGACGGGAATTGGCACAAGCTCGGCGAGTTTGGCTGCGCTTTCCAGAAAGATTCCTTCACGAGTTCCCTTTTTCATAAACGGCGTGAAGGAATGTGCGCTGCCGTCCATGACCATGCCAGATGACACCTCTATCATGTCTACGCCCTTCCGGGCCAGTTCATGGCAGACATACAGGGATTCCTTCTCCGTAATGGACTGCTCAATCAAATCGCTGAAGGGGAACTTTACGCTTACAATAAATTCTTTGCCGACAGCAACGCGGATTGCCTCATATACTTCAAAAAGCAGACGAGCGCGGTTTTCGATACTTCCACCATATTCGTCCATCCGGTGATTGGTCGAGGGCGAAAGAAATGTATTGAGCAGGAAACCGTGTGCCGCATGGATTTGTACGCCATCCGCTCCCGCTGTCCGACACCGTGCTGCGGCTGCCGCGAATCCCTGCGCGACAGATGCCATTTCCTCACGGGTCATGGCATGGTAAAAAACGCCGTCTCCCATCTCCTTGTCGCACACGCCGAAATGGTCATAGCCATCCTGCGGAAATGTCCCGTAACCGGCGTGCTGGAGTTGCACCACGATCTTGCTTCCATTGGCATGAGCAGTGTCCACAATACTGCGGAGGTCGTTCTCATAGTCGCTGTAAGTGGTTTCGACCATAATTGGGGCTACTCGGCCTTCTCTTGATACGGCGTGCATTCCCGTAATGATAAGGCCGAAACCGCCTTCGGCCAGCTGACGGTAGCGTTTTTTGATGCGTTCGGTGATTTTTCCGTCCTCTGCGCCATACTCAAACATTGCACTGGCTGCCAAACGGTTCTTGATGCTGATTCCGCCAATCTGGAACGGGGTATACATTTTCTTTGCGTTCATTTTGCACTCTCCTTTATTGTATATACAACATTTTATATAAAAGACACCGCAAGGCATCTTTTCATAGCGTTTGCAATGCGGCCAGCACATCCTCCAAGGCAGAGAGCTGCTCCTGCGTGAGTCTCTTTTCAAAGGCTTTTTGTGCGTCAGCCCAAAGCCCGGCAGCCTGTTCCTTGACCTCCATGCCCTCTTGTGTCAGTTCAAGGCTGCTGTTTCTTGTGCCGGATTCCTTCGTATCGACAACTAACTTGCTTTTCAGGAGTGGTTTCAGGCTTCGTGCCAAGGTGGAACGATCCAGCTCGGTTCGCGCCGCCAGCTCGGCCACCGTGCATGGCATACCGGATGCGATGGCATACAACAGGGAATACTGGCGCACCGTAACGCCGGAAGGAGCCAGCACGGAATCGTAAAAATGGATGACGTTCCCTGCTGTCCGGCGTATCTTCAGACAATAGCAGGCAGTATTGCTGATAGGTTTGTTTGCCATATTTCTTCATTCCTTTATTGATGTATATACATCATACATAATAATGGCATTGCCTGTCAATGGTAAAAGAGATATTTCCTAAGGTATCTTTTAGAAACTATGTTACATTAAAGTGCATTCTTGTTTTTTGATTTCGTTCTGTTACAATGAAACCATGAACCGAGCTTGCAAGCGGAATCAGGCAATATTCACCTATGATTACGAAAGAAGGATGTTTTATGTTAAACGAAATTAACTGGCCCCATGATTACCTCCCCGGTACAACGGACAATTTCGCCTCCAATGAAGTGATTGTGAAAGGCATTACTGCCAAGGATGTATTCGAAAACCTTATCGACACCAGCATCTGGCCGACCTATTACGACAATGTGGCAGATGTGGAGTTTGACAACACGCAGGGTACCAAGCTCGCGGCAGACACCCGCTTCCGTTTCAAGACCTTCGGCTTCCCCATCGAGGCTGAGATTGTAGAGTTCGAGGCTCCGCATGATGGCCAGCCGGGACGTCTCGCTTGGCACGGTTGGGCAGAGGGTGATGCGGAGCATCGGCTGGATGTCATCCACGCATGGCTTCTGGAAGACCTCACGGAAGGTCGTGTGCGCATTTTGACGCAGGAATCCCAGAAGGGCAAGCCGGCCAAAGACCTCTTTGACTCCAAGCCGGACATCATGAACCAAGGACATCAGGATTGGGTAAAAGGTTTGGCCGCTACGGTGCTTGCCGGAAAGAAAAAGTAAGGGAGCTGTGATACCATGCAGAAAATCTTGATTGC
>JAFSWY010000267.1 GCA_017444295.1 Selenomonadaceae bacterium
TCACGGGGAGCATAACACCGCCATCCTCGTCCATGATATCCACAGGGCAGAATGTCCAGCCATTGACCTTTAGAGTCTCCCGATGCTTTTCCGTAGTGTCCCGGTCGCCCGGATACATGGTGTTGGTCTCGACAATGTTGCTGTTCGGGATATATGCCTGAAACGCCTTCACCATGTCACAAGGCAGAATGTTCGGGCCGTGCTGTTCCCCGGTATGAAGCTTGATGGCAACCTTTCCATAAATGTTCTCGCTCACACGATTATAGAGCTTGATGAGATGGTCAGCATCTATATGCTTCGTGAAATATACCTTGGCCCTGGAGCCCGCCCGGCTGCGGGTCTTCGTCACGTCTTCGGAGCCGATGACAGGCGCCTGAGCCAAAGCCTCGCCCATGCTGCCAAAATTCGAGAACGCTGCCCCGGCGGCCACAATGCCGGCCATCTTGAAAAAATCACGACGAGAAATATCCCCTTTATTCATAATCTTTGCACCTCCGACAAATTCATATTGACACTTCATGCTATTATTATACAGAAACGCGCCTGCTCCAATCAATTCGATTTTCGGAGGTAACTGCCCAATTTTGATAAGCTGTGCTTATCAAAACTTATGGATTATCCCTGAAAATCGAATTGATATCACTCATAGAAATCGTTACAATATAATCAGGAGAGTTGACTGTATTCTATTTTGAGGAAAGAAGGCCGATGCTATGAATCTCATGAATGAGGAAACGGTCAGGGATGACCTAATGCGGGCGCAGGAGCGTGATGCGACGGATTTGCGCCCGCAGAAATTTGGATTTGGCTGTATGCGTCTCCCCGTTACGGACAAGTCCGACCAGACTTCCTTCGACTATGCAAAAATTGAGGCTCTGTTCGATGAATTTTTGCGTCAGGGGTTCCGTTACTTTGACACGGCATATACCTATCACGGTTACCATTGCGAGGAAGCGGTGCGCCGCGCCTTGGTGGAGCGGCACGACCGCAGCGAGTTCCAACTGGCGACGAAAATGCCTCTCCGGGATTTCAAGGATGGGGAGGACCTCGAAAAGATATTTGCCGAGCAACTGGCCAACTGCGGCGTAGAGTATTTTGATTTTTATCTCATGCATAACATGGGGCATAATGTCTATGAGAAATGCCGCAAATATGATGTGTTTCATTTCGTCCAAAGGAAAAAGGCCGAAGGCAAAATCAAGGTGGTGGGGATGTCCTTCCACGATATGCCGGAGCTTTTGGACGAGATTCTGGAAAACTACGGCGACTGCCTGGATTTCGTCCAGCTTCAAATCAACTACATCGACTGGGAGCAGCCGAATGTAAAGGCTCGCTGTTGTCTTGAGGTCGCCCGGAAATACGGCAAGCCCGTGACGGTCATGGAACCGTGCAAGGGCGGTACGCTGACGAACATCCCTGCCGAGGCAGAAAAACTCATGAAGGACTATGCGCCGAACGCCTCCGTTGCCAGTTGGGCCATGCGTTTTGCCGCCAGTCAAGAAGGAGTGTTCCGTGTTCTTTCCGGCATGAACTCCATGGAGCAGGTTTTGGATAACACGGCAACCTTCCGCGATTTCAAGCCGCTTTCCGCTGAGGAATACGCCATCATCAGGAAAGTGACGGAGATTATCAACGCTAACACCGCCATTCCCTGCACCGCTTGCGAATATTGCACCCACGGTTGCCCGAAGAATATCGCCATACCGAATTACTTCGCCCTCTACAACAGCATAGAGCGCACCACGGGCAGTTTCTCCAGCCAACAGGTCTATTACAACAACACCGCCCTCAGCGGCCGGGGCAAGGCAAGCGACTGCATCAAATGCGGGAAATGCGAACAGGCTTGTCCCCAACACCTGCCCATCCGCAAATACTTGGAGGATGTAAAAGCGAAGTTTGAAGGAGGGAATTTCTTCCCCACCAGAAAATAGGCTCTATTATAAGGCCCCCAATGGATTGCCGAAAAATGATGCAATCCATTGGGGGATTTGTTGATCATGCAGCTATTTTAATTTACTATATTCCTTGGTATCTACAGGCTCCAACCATTCGGTTGTGATGCCGTCCTTCATTTCCATCAGAGCGATATGCTGAAAACTCACATTGGGCGCGGCACCGTGCCAATGCTTCACTCCTGCGGGAATAGTGGCTGTCATGCCCGGAAGAAGCATTTGCGGCTTTTCGCCCCAAATTTGGTAGTAACCACGTCCGGACTCTGCCACTAAAACTTGACAAGTGCCGTGATGGATATGCCAAAAGGTATGCGCTCCGTGGGCAAAGGTCACGTTATACACGGGGAGATTTTTGTCCGTAGACAGATTCGCCAGATAACTCTGCCCCGTAAAATATTTGGCATACGCATCATTGGGAGCGCCAAGGGGCTGAACCGCACCGCCAAGCCGGGTGAGTTCCTCCTTGATAGATGTGGCTTCAGTCGGATCAATTTCGGAAGCCGATGCCACAGGGGTAAGCAGGGTTACACCAAGCATCGCACCTAACAATAATCCACACATTTTTTTACTCCACATTCGCAATTCTAATCACCTCATACAAGTCGTTTTTATGTGAATTGTGTTCTGTCACTTCACGCATTTTCCAAGGATATGCTCCAAAAGGAATTTCTCCGCTTTCTGCAAAAGCTCGGTGATGTCATTTCCGTCCTTATCGAATACTTTACCCTCTATCCAGCTTTGTCCTTCTGCCAGCCCCTTGCGGTAACGCTCGCACTTGTAATAGCAGAGGTCTGCCCCAAAGGTAGGGACGGGCTGAATCATGCTGGCATTGTAGGCTTCCAGCACAGCAGCCGTCGGCATATCGTTTTGGCAGATGTTTTCATACTGGCTGAAATCATCCGTATGGAGTGGACCACTCCGACGGAAAGCATCGGCTCCCTTGACCAGAAGTTCCTGCTCCTCGGCAGAGAGAGGAACGAAATCCTCCATATAAGAGGTGTTGTCCTCCACCTGCTCCATGCTGCTCATGCCGGACAATACGGCGATTACGTCATCAAGACTTGCCCCGAAACGAATCGCCCAAGAGGCAGCAGAAAGTGCCGGCTGCACTGCCTTCATTTCCCGTTCCATTCCTGGTGGGAACTTGGCCAGCATACCGCCCTTTACCGGCTCCATGATGATGACCTTCTTGCCATGCTTGCGGATGGTTTCGTAACACTTCCGCGCTTGGATAAATCGGCTTTCCCAATCAAAATAATTCACCACGATTTGCACAAATTCCGTTTCCGGATGCTCCGTGAGAATACGGTCGAGCATTTCTGCCGAATCATGGAAGGAAAAACCGATATGACGGATGCGCCCCTCTTCCTTTTGTCGCTTGATAAAATCAAACATACCGCAGGGTTCCACATAGGAATCATAGGTAGTTACATTTAGCGTGTGCAGGAGA
>JAFSWY010000268.1 GCA_017444295.1 Selenomonadaceae bacterium
CCAGAGCTGCCCGGGATATGAGCCCAAAAGCCAATGCCACATTGATCTCATCGAGGATTATGAGGGCATACTTCCCTTCCAGTGCCTTCTGCTTTGCTCTTTGCAAACCATTTTCCATAAGGAGCACATAATCTGCAGGAGGCTTTCCTTTGGGAAAGACCACCACATCCTCCCCCCATTCCTTCCTCTCCTCATCCGCAAGCATCCCCTCTTCCGCGATAAAGAAAGGCTTCCCCGAAGTCTCAAGGCAAAGCTGCGGCGCAAAGCCTTTCAGGACACCCTGCTCGCTGTAGGCGAGGCTCTTCATGAACTGCATGATATAAACACGCTTTCCTGCGCCCAATGCGCGAATGGCAAGCCCGATGGCCGCTGTTGTCTTTCCTTTTCCGTTTCCCGTATACACCTGCAACATATCTTTCTCTTCCCCCTATAAGAAAACGGCTGGAAACCCAGCCGTTTATCTCATGCCTCCACATAGAGCGCCTTCACCATGATATTGATTTCATGAACCACCATGCCCGTCATGAACTCCACGGCCTCCCGAACCCTTCGCTGGGTCTGGGCAAGCAGGGTGGGAAGATGGTTCCCGTAGGACAGGACGATCTCACAGGAAATCTTGAGTCCCTGGTCCTCTTCCCCGCTCCGAAGGTGATTGACATGGATATGGGCAACCTTTTTCACGAATTCCTTCGCCTTCACCACACTGGCCACAATGGCTTTGATGGCAGAGTCATCAATCACCAGTTTTCCGTAGTAGCTGAACACCGGCCGGACAATGGACTTCTCCCCAAGCCTGCGCCGCTTCGTAGGCGAGCGCTTGAAAAGGGACTGCAGGGGATCGATGAGATACCCTGAAAAATGCGGCTTCAGCTCAATCGTCGGAACAGGCACGATGTGCTTTCCTTCCTTCAGGCGGGCAACCTGGGCCTGTGCCATCTCCGCCTTGCTTGCAATATCCTCGATGCGTATGATCTTTGCAATGGACGGCAGCCTCAGTATCTTGGTAATCTTGTGCACCATGTTCTCTGATGTGCCAAGAATGAGCATACGATGGGGCCGAACCTCCTGAACGGCCTTTCTGACTTCCTCCGCATGCCCGGGCAGGACAAAGATTGCCCGCCGGACTGCCATGATCTTGCTCTTTTCCGTCTTCGCGGAATGTCCCGCAATAATCTTGCCATCCTTGATGAGAATGCCATCATCAATGATGGCATCCGCATGCTGCTGATGTGCCACCATGAGAGCGCGATGGCTCTTCCCTGTTCCGCTGGGACCAACCAATGCAATAACATCCATCTTACGTACCTCTCTCAACTGTCATCCAAGTTAGGAAAGTTCCTTAGTCTTCCGGACGATAAATCTGCTCCGCCCATCGATCTTCGATCGTGAACATCCCGAGTTCCGTGGGCTGTCGCGTCGGAAACCCATGAAAATCCGACCCCCCTGTCACCAGCAGATGATATTTCTCTGCCATGGCCATGTAGCGTTCCTCATCAGAGGCATCATGCTGCGGGTAAAATACCTCCAGCCCCTCGATTCCCTTATGGCATAGATCTTCGACAACCTCATCGTCATGGATGAGCTTCGGATGTGCCAGGACAGGAATGCCTCCTGCCTGCTTGATGATATCAATGATTTCCTCTGCATCCAGACGATAATGGGGCACATAGCAGGATTTCCCCTTTTCCAGCACGGCATTGAATGCCTCCCGAACCGTGGGGAAGTACCCTTTTTTCACCAGCACCCGCGCGATGTGGGATCTGCTGATGGCCCGACTGGTCCCTGCCAGTGTCAGGACATCGGTCTCGTTGATGTCATACCCTTGCCCCCGAAGCTTTTCCACCATCTCGCTGAACCTTGTCCAACGTGCCTCTGTCACATCATTGAGCTTGTCTGCCAGGGTGCTCTGGTAAATATCGATATTGTATCCCAGGATATGGATTTCCCGCAGGGGATGATGTGCGCTGAACTCTATCCCCGGAATGATATAGATTCCACGTGCAGGATAAAATCCATTCTCGTAAAGATGACCGATCCCCTCTACTGTATCGTGATCTGTAATCGCAATGTATTTCAGGTTTGCAGCCTTTGCGGCAGCTATGAGCTCCTCGGGTGTCAACTTCCCGTCCGAGAAGGTCGTATGCATGTGCAAGTCACTTGGCATGCCGTCCCACTCCTATAGCAGAAATCAACGAGGCTCCACGATCAGTTTGATTGCCGTGCGTTCCTCACCCTCAATCTTGATATCAGTGAACGCCGGTATGCAAATGAGATCCACACCATGAGGAGCCACAAAACCGCGGGCAATCGCCACGGCCTTGACTGCCTGGTTGAGTGCTCCCGCGCCGATGGCCTGCATTTCAGCACTGCCGTTCTCCCGAAGCACGCCCGCCAAAGCCCCTGCCACGGAATTCGGGTTCGACTTTGCAGATACCTTCAATATCTCCATGCTTAGCACGTCCTCTCTTCGAGTCTGGAAAATTAGTGTGTCAATTGCAACATATATCATATGGAGATATTCTTCACAAGTAAGAAAATTCCTTCTTGACGAAAAAAAATTACTCTTTGATGAGGATCCGTTCCACTCCGACCACCTTGTTATCCGCATCATCCGTCTCCACAAGAAGCGCCGAATAAACCCCGGGTCCCTCTGCCACATCAAAGCGAACAGGGCGCATGGTCGTGAATTTTTCCAGGATGATGTCAGACTTCACTCCCAGGATGGAATTCCAGGGTCCCACCATTCCCAAGTCCGTGATATAGGCTGTTCCCTTCGGCAGGATGCGCTCGTCCGCTGTCTGGACATGGGTATGGGTTCCCACAAGGCCATGAATCCGTCCATCCAGATACCACCCCATGGCCAGCTTTTCCGAGGTGGCCTCGGCATGGAAATCCAGAAGGATGATGTCGCATTGCCCTTCTATTTCCTTAAGGATTTGTCCGGCCTTTTGGAAGGGGCAGTCCAGGGCCGGCATGAAGGTACGCCCCGAAAGATTGATGACGCCGATATTTTTCGCCTTGAAGGGATAGATGCAATACCCCTTGCCGGGAGCCCCCTCCGGATAATTTGCCGGACGGACAAGAAAGGGTTCCTGGTCGATGAATTCCAGCACATCCCTCTTGTCCCAGACATGGTTGCCGGACGTGACAATATCGGCACCGGCATGGTACAGCTCATCCAGGGATTTCCTCGTAATGCCTTTCCCTCCTGCGGAGTTTTCGCCATTCACGATGACGACATCGATTCCTTTGTCCTTCCGCAATTCCCGGGTATGCTCCCGAAAGACCCTTCGTCCGGAACGGCCGACCACATCTCCCACCAGCATGATTTTCAAAGCCAATACCCCTCATTCATCGATCAAACACCACCACATGGTCGCCTTCCCGAACACCGACCAGACGTCCCGGAAGACTGATTCCCCGAATATTTCCCAGCATGCGGTCAAGGGTTTCCTCCTGGGCTGCAGCAAAATCGGGATCCAGTGTGCCACGCCCATGGCCGTCCACCACAAGTTCTGCCCCGAACCTCTCCTTCATGATGGCCGCCACCAGGGAAAGCTCCCCGCGTGACATGGTTCCGATATCCCGCGTCATATGCAGGAAGGAGAGCTTCCCATGGGTTTCCATGGAAAAATCCACGCGGCTGTCAAAAAATCCTTCCAGCGCATGATAGGTATGGATGCTCTCTGCCAGAAACCGTGCCAGTTCATCAAAGCTTTCCTGGTTCATGGTCTTCTGCAATGTAAACGTAATCTTCAGGCTCTCATCATCCGGTTCGTAAGATATTGTCGTGATCTCCGAAAAACATACCAAAATTGACGCCAGCAGATGGATTCCATCGGAATTCACTTGCTTCCTTTTCTTGAAACTCACCATGATCATAAACCCTCATGCAAGGAAGCACTGAATCAATCAGCAGTTCCATAAAACAAGGATGCAACGGACCTACCCGCAGCATCCTCTCCTTCCAATCTCTTATTTTGCGTAATCAACGACACGGGTCTCACGGATAATCGTCGCCTTGATCTGTCCGGGATACTCCAGCTCGTCCTCAATCTTCTTGACGATGTCATGGGCAACGCCCACGGCCGCCACGTCATCCACCTTGTCCGGCTTGACCATGACACGGATCTCACGGCCTGCCTGTATGGCAAAGCAGCGTTCCACACCGTCAAAGGACTCGGCAATCTCTTCCAGGCGCTTAAGCCGTTTGAGATAGGACTCAAGGCTCTCGCGGCGAGCCCCCGGCCTTGCAGCAGATACAGCATCCGCCGCAGCGACGAGAACCGCTTCCACGGTGGTCGTCTCCTCATCGCCATGATGGGCAGCAATCGCATTGATGACTTCCTTGGACTCGCGGTACTTGCGCGCCAGATCCGCACCAATGGTGACATGCGGTCCCTCGACCTCATGGTCGATGGCCTTGCCGATGTCATGGAGCAGTCCCCCACGCTTTGCCAATGTGACGTCCACGCCCAGCTCTGCGGCCATGATGCCCGCCAGATGGGAAACCTCAATGGAATGGTTCAGCACATTCTGCCCATAGCTCGTGCGGTAACGCAAACGCCCCAGGAGCTTGATGAGCTCCGGATGGATGCCATGGACACCTGTCTCAAAGGTCGCCTGTTCGCCGGCCTCCTTGATTCGCTGGTCAACCTCGCGCCGGGCCTTCTCCACCATTTCCTCAATGCGTGCCGGATGGATGCGCCCATCCGTGATGAGCTTCTCCAGTGCGATACGGGCCACCTCCCGGCGCACAGGATCGAATCCCGACAGGATGACGGCCTCCGGCGTGTCGTCAATGATGAGATCGATTCCCGTAAGGGTTTCCAATGCGCGGATATTGCGCCCCTCACGCCCGATAATACGGCCTTTCATCTCATCGCTCGGCAGGGCCACAACCGAAACGGTCGTTTCCGCCACATGATCCGCCGCGCAGCGCTGGATTGCCTGGGAAATGATATCCCTTGCCTTCTTGTCTGCTTCATCCTTTGTCTGCTGCTCGTATTCCTTGATCTTCAGAGCCTTCTCATGCTTGAGTTCCTCTTCGGCCTCCGCCATGAGCATGGACTTTGCATCATCCACCGTCAGATTGGAAATCCTCTCAAGCTCCGTTTTCTGTTTTTCATGCAGTTCATCAATCGATGCCTGTGTCCTGTCAATCTTGGCTTCCTTTCGGGAAAGGGATTCCTCCTTTTTTTCCAGGGAATCCAATTTGCGGTCCAGGTTCTCCTCCTTTTGGACAACACGGCGCTCCTGGCGCTGGAGTTCAATCCTGCGCTCCTTGGTTTCCTTGTCAAGATCCTGCCGCAAGCGGTGGATATCCTCCTTCGCTTCCAGCATGGCTTCTTTTTTCCTGGCTTCACCTTTCTCTTCTGCGTCTGCTACGATTCTTCGTGCTTCTTCCTCAGCGGAACCGATCTGGGCCTCTGCTGTCCGCTTGCGGGCAACATAGCCGCCGGCACCGCCGAAAAGTACTGCGAGAATTCCTACCAATACTGTTTCGATGATGATTCACCCCCCTTATTGATTGTTTGTGCTTTCATGCAATTCTGTCATGCAACTTTTTAGGTATACTTTATTATTGTAATGTTTTTTTCATTGGTGTCAAGGAAGGACTGGAACTCCCGACGGTTTTACGCTATACTAGAGAGCGTTAGAATTTCCCGAAGGGAAAGCTCTTACGCTCTCTGCATATACCGCGGGCGGGTTGTAACAAGATGTAAATTTTACTGTTCGCGAGTATAGAATAGAAAGTATCAAAACCTGGGAGTGATATCTATTGTTGAAATGTTCGGGCTGCGGCCGTGACCTTCCCGAAAAAGAAGCCCTCGTCCATAAGGACGAGCAAGGGGAAAAGCACATCATCTGCCCGGAGTGCTTCGAGAAAGCAACCGGCATCGATTACAAGACCTTTGCCTACCGCAAGGAAAATGCCAAACAGACCTTCTTTGCCGTCCTTTTCTGTCTGGGGGCCACCATCTACGCCTTCCTGGAAAAAGGGCCTCTTTACGGCGGGCTGGGCATCCTGCTCACCATTCTCGTCTACTTTTTCTCCAGCAAGGCAAGATAGGCAAAAAGCCTGCTGCCGGAATACTGCCGACAGCAGGCTCTTTTTATGCTTTTTTCCGTTTTGTCTGCAAGAGCAGGATCACAGCGAAAATCGCCACGCCGACAATATCCGTCATGATGCCGGGCTTGATCATCATAAGCCCCGCTGCGATGAGCGCAAGCCTCTCCCAAAGGGCACAGTTGGCCGCCAAATAGCCAATCAATGCCGAGCTCAGGGCTATCATTCCGATGATTGCCGTCAGGACGGTCACAATGATATGGGAAACGTCCGGACTGATCATCAGAAGTTCCGGCGACAGGACAAACATATAGGGTATGATGAATGCCGCAATCGCCAATTTCGATGCATTGACCCCCGTCCGGAGGGCATTCCCCCCGCTGATCCCGGAGCCCGCATAGGCCGCCAGAGCCACGGGAGGCGTCACATCGGCGATGATGCCGAAATAGAAGACAAACATATGTGTCTGCAGGATCGGAATGCCGAGCTGCAGAAGGGCAGGCGCCGCAATGGTCGAGGTGATGACATAGTTCGCCGTGGTGGGCACTCCCATGCCGAGGACAATCGCCGTCACCATGGTGAAGAACATGCTTGGCAGCATCAACCCGCCGGAAAGCTCCAGAAGCCCGGAGGCAAGCTTGAGCCCCACCCCGGTCTTGGTCACGACACCGATGATGATGCCTGCGGAAGCGCAGGCAATCAGGACGCCCAAGACATTCCGCGCACCGTTTTCCAATCCCTTGATGACTTCCACGGGCTTCATGCGCGTGGATTTCCTCAAGGCCGAACAGAAAATGGCGAGAAAGATTGCCACCAGGGCCGCCCTCATGGGGGTGTAGCCGGAGACGAGGAGATAGACAATGACGATGAGGGGCAATGCCAAATGCCCCCGTTCGGTCAGGATCGCTCCAAGTTTGGGAAGCTGCTCCCGAGGGATGCCCTGCAGCTTGTTCCGCTTGGCCTCAAAATGAACGCCCAGCCAGACACCGATGAAATAGAGCAAGGCCGGTATGACGGCCGCCTTGACAATCTCCACATAGGGAACGCCGACAAATTCTGCCATGAGGAAGGCCGCTGCTCCCATGACCGGCGGCATGAGCTGGCCTCCAGTGGATGCGGCAGCCTCCACTGCTCCCGCGAAGTCCTTGTGATACCCCAGTTTTTTCATCATGGGGATGGTCAGGCTGCCTGTTCCCACCACATTTGCCACGGAACTGCCCGACACCGTTCCCATAAGGCCGCTGGAAAGCACCGCCACCTTCGCAGGGCCTCCGCTCGCCCATCCTGCCACGGCATTCGCCAGGTCAATGAAGAACTTGCCGAGGCCCGTGGATTCCAAATAAGCACCGAAGAGAATGAACAGGAAAATAAACGTCGAGGAAACGCCCAAAGGAATCCCGAAAATCCCCTCCGTCGTGAAATAGAGGTGACCGACCAGCTGCTCCATGGTAAGTCCCCGATGCGCCAGGATTCCCGGCATATAGGGACCGGCAAAGGCATACCCCAGAAAGCAGATTACCACAATCACCATGGGTATCCCAACCACCCGACGAGTGGCCTCGATCACGGTCAGGATGCCGACAGCCCCCACCAGGAGATCCAAGCCCGTGACTGTCCCGGAGCGCATCACCAGTTCCTGATAAGCCCAGACAATATAGGCCGGGGCTGCTGCCGAAACGATTGCCAGCAGAAGATCCAAAGGATGCAGCTTCGTGCGCGACCATGACTTCCTCGTCGGGTACAGCAGATAGGAAAGGGCCATGCCAAATCCCAAATGAACCGCACGCTGCAGCTGGGCATCCAATATGCCGAAAATCGCCGTATAAAGCTGGAACACCGAGAACGTGATCGCAATGGCCGAGACAATCCTCGCCATGATTCCCGTATATTCCATCGTATCCGATTCATTGTCGTATTTCTTCAGCACCTCTTGTGCCAGATCCTGTTCTTTTTTCTCTTTCATTCTCCCACCTCTGTTCCAAAGAAAAATCTTTTGTAAAAAGGCGCAACGAACAAATCAATCTTCGTGCCCGGAGGGAACTGCTCATAAAGACGATATTCCCTTCCCTCCGCCTGAACCGTCAGTTCCGTCCCTACGCCCGTCCTCAGGCTCAGCTTCGGAAACCATCGGCTCATATGGTCAAAGATATAATAATTCCCTTCCTCACGGAATTCTCCTTCCGATTCCATGAAGGGAAGTCCTACGCCAAAGGACTGGTATTTTGTCGAAATGAGCTCAAAGCCGCTTCCATCCGCTTTTGCCACGAGATTCTCAAGCACCGGCGTCTTCTGCACCGAATGGATGAAATGAATGGAAAATGGCATGTCTTTCAACAAGGGCATGGATGCGACACAGGCACCATCCCCATAGATGAAAAAACAAGGCTGCCGAAGGAATCCGGACATTGCAAGAAGCACTGCCAGAGCAAATACAGAAAGAAACCATGTCCTCTTCATAATCCAAAAACGCGGGCGGTTCCATGACCGCCCGCTGCCCTTTCCAAAAAAACATTACTTTTTCAAGAAATCCTCTGCACCCTTATTCATCGGGAGAGACATTCCCTTCAGGGCGCCTTCCTTCGTGATGAGCTTGCCCACGGAATGGGCCGCCTGGAGGCGGTCAAGATTCGAGAAGATGGCCTTGGCAATCTCGCCGCCAAGCTTGTCATCCACCTTGTCCGTGCAGACCAGCATTGCCATAACGGAAACGGTCGGTATTTCCTCGTCAAAACCTGCATAAGTTCCTGCAGGAATCGTGGTCTTCGTATAGAAAGGATACTTTGTGATCAACGCATCCGCCTCAGCGCCATCCACCGGCAACAGACGAACCTTGTGCTGGGAGGCGATATCCTGGACAGAAGCCGTGGGGTAACCAGCCGTAAGGCAGGCCACATCAACATTTCCATCCTTCAGGGCATTGGCGCCTTCCGCAAAGGAAAGATACTGCGCATCGATATCGCTGTACTCAATCCCATAAGCCGAAAGGATCTGGCGGACATTGGCCTCAACGCCGCTTCCGGCCGCCCCGACTGCCACGCGCTTCCCCTTGAGATCGGCAATGGACTTGATCCCGGAGGACTCCAGTGTCACAAACTGGCAGGTTTCCGGATACAAGGTTGCAATGCCGCGGATATTATCCACTTTCTTGTCCTTGAACATCTCCGTGCCATTCACGGCGTAATAAGTGATATCGTTCTGTACAATGGCAAGATCGACAGAGCCTTCCTTCAACATGTTGATATTGGCAACGGTAGCGCCTGTGCTCTGTGCACTGGCATTCATTCCCGGAATCTCCTTGTTCAGGATTTCCGCAAAGGCACCACCGATGGGATAGTACGTACCCGCCGTACCGCCTGTGGCGATGTTCAGGAACTGCTTCTGCGCCCCCTGGTCAGCACCACACCCTGCCAGCATTGCCGCTGCAGCAATGGTTGCCAATCCGGTAAGCAACGCCTTTTTGAACGAACTGAATTTCATGTAAACCCCTCCATTTCCCCTCATTCGACTGCATATACTTAAATATCATGCCTTCCATGCTATTATATCATAGAAATCACCCCATAACAAGAGATACCCATTTTTTCGAAGAAAATTCAATGCCATTCCCATAAAAATCATGTATAATAGTAACCGCCGATATCATCAAAACCATATAATAAAGGATGAAAGAACTAAAGGAGGGGGATTCTTTGCTTTTGCGCAACTACCGGACATCCATCTTGCTGGGCGTTACGTCCCTGCTCATGATTTCAATGTTCTGGTTCCTGCCGAACCTGGCATTCATCATCTTCATTTCCCTGCTGCTCCAGCTGCTTCTCCTGCCCCCCGTGAATTTTCTTGGGCAGCGCATGCCAAGGGCACTCGCTGCAGGAATTGTCCTCCTTTGCTTTCTGGCCTTGTCTTTAGGGCTGTTTGCCGTGGTGTCCAACAGTTTTCTTCCTACCTTTACCACCTTCGTGACAGACTTCCCGAACATTGCGGCAAAAGTCTACCAGCTTTCCATCGTGGAGAATTCTTCCTTCCTTGCAAAGGAACTGGACACCATTTGGGACGAACTGATGACTGCCAGCATAACCGCCCTGAAATCCTCTCTCGGGCTTGTCATCTCCCTGTTCAACAAGGCCATTGACCTCGTCATCATCATCTTCGTCGCCTTTTATCTTTTGAAGGACGGGGACGATATCAAGATCTACCTGGCAGGACTTTTTCCGCACAGCAGCTATGACCGCGTGATAAACCTCTTTGACCGCATCCTCAAGGCGCTCCGCGTCTATATACTCAGCCAGCTGGTCATCTGCTGCATCACCGGAATCATCGTCTTTACCTATTATCATCTGAGAGGTCTCCCCTACGCTTCCGTCTTTGCCGTGGTATCCAGCATCGCAGAGTTCATTCCCGTCCTCGGTCCCACTGTGGCATCCGCCTTCGGCGTACTTTTGACGACAACCTCCTCTATCCTCATCGCCTTGCAGACGGCAGGATTTTACCTGGTATTGACCCAGTTCAACCACAATGTCGTCTATCCGAACCTCATCGGCAAATCCCTGAACCTTCACCCCATCGCCGTCATCCTTGGCATCATCCTCGGCGGGGAGCTTCTGGGAGCTGCCGGCATGTTCCTGGCAGTTCCCATCATTACCATTTGCAAGCTGGTCATCCAGGACATC
The DNA here is from genome assembly GCA_017444295.1 of Selenomonadaceae bacterium. Lineage (GTDB taxonomy): Bacteria > Bacillota > Negativicutes > Selenomonadales > Selenomonadaceae > UBA3796. Next base: position 10,738 of record JAFSWY010000268.1, read on the forward strand.
TACCAGGACCGCCTGCAGATGAAACAGGCGATTGCCAAATCCCGTTGGCTCAGCAAAGAAGACTAGGGCGCGTTGAAAAACTCCCTGCCAGGCATTCCCAGTGCCCGGCAGGGAGTTCTTTTACTTGATGACCATGACGGGAATGGAAGATTCTTCAACAACTTTCTGGCTGACGCTGCCGATGAGAGCCCCCTTGAAAAGCCCCAATCCACGGCTTCCCATGATGATCATATCGCTCTTCTCCGATTCGGCCACCCGCAGGATTGCCTTCGGGATGTTGCCTGTCTCCACATGCTTTGCCGCCTTGATATCCTCCGGAAGCTTTTCCCAGATGCGGTCAAACACGATATGGCTGGGGATGTCCTTGTTGATATTGCTTGCAACGTAGACAAAGTCCATCTCCGCCTTGCATTTCTGCGCCAAAAAAATCGCCTCGTCCACTGCCTTGCAGCCATTGACAGATCCGTCCACAGGAACGAGAATCTTCTTTATCTTGCCCATGACATTACCTCCCATCAAACTTGTCGCCCCAGCATCTCTTACTCTCATATTTCGTTATCAAAAACGAAAATCCTCTTTTTCTGCAACTTTTTGTTCCATCATCCCATATCCACCACACTGCCATCGTGCAGCATGTAAAGATACCGCTCCTTGACGGAGTGCCCCAGGATATCCGACACTGCCTGGCTGTAAATGTCCATCTGGATACGATAGGCACTTTGCACCCTGTCCGGTGAGGTATCCCTGTCCGTCTTGTAATCCACGAGAACAAGACTTCCATCCGCCTCCTCGAAAAGCAGGTCGATCACCCCCTGGACAAAAAGCTCTTCCTCTCCCTGGACCTCTTCATAAAAGCGATGTGCCGGAAGCATGCGGCTAAAGGAAAGTTCCCGCCATGCCCGGAGGGATTTCCTCAAGCGCTGACCAAGGGAGGATTGGAAGAAGGACTGGACATTCTTGATACGGATGGCTTCCATATGCTCCGGAAGCAGGAGCTCTGCATCCAGCATTTCCTCCAGCTGGTTCCTGATGCCGCTGTAACTCACATCTCTTCTGTAGTCGATGTGCTGCATGACACTGTGCATGAACGTCCCATACTCCATACTCGTAAAGCCCTTTTTCCCCTGCAGGAAATCCGGGCGCCGCCATTCTTCGGCGGGCCTGCCTTGCTGCAAATGCCTGCTCTCCTGCTCCTGCTCCGCAAAACGGCGCTTGATTTCCGTGACGGAAAGTTTTGCAGGAACCATCCCAAGGCCCCGCATATCATAATGCCAATTGAGAAGCTCCCGCACGGCCTCTCTTTTCGGTGAATCCGGCAGGAATTCGCCCTTCGCAACGGCTGCCAAGACCTCATCCTCCTTTGAAGGCTGTATCTCCCTTGCCTGCAGGTCGGAAGCAGAGGTCAAATGCACTTCCCATCGGGAATCATCCTCATAATCAAGGAAAGCCGTTGGGGAAGAGGAAACTTCCGCTTTTTCCCGAAGGGCAGCGCCATCCCCATGCCTTGCCACCGCCATGCCAACCCAATCCAAAAAGGATTCCGCCGCAAAGGACGCATATTCCGGCAAGGAAATGCAGGTTTTCTTTGCATGGGAGGACCAGCGCACCGCCTTTTCCCGCAATTTCTTTTCATTGGCAACCGTCCCGACGAGAATGAGCTTCTCCCTTGCCCTTGTCATTGCCACATAGAGCACCCGGAGTTCTTCTGCCTTATGCTCCTGAAGGATTTTCGCCGCGATTGCCTGACGGGCAAAGGTCGGATAACGAAAGGACTCTTCCCGGTTCACCCGGTAGGGTCCCAAGCCCAATTCCCGATGCATGAGAAGTGTCTCGGAGGCATCCCGGAGATTGAATTTCTTTCCCATGTTTGCGAGAATGACCACAGGAAACTCCAGGCCCTTGCTCTTGTGTATGCTCATGATGCGGACAACATCTTCCTTTTCTCCCAGGGTACGCGCAACCGCGAGATCCGTATCCATATCCCGCATGCGTTCCACAAAGCGCAGGAAGCGAAACAGGCCCCTGAAATCCGTCGCCTCATATTCCGCTGCCCGGTCCACCAGCATGCGAAGATTTGCCTGCCGCAAAATGCCTTCCGGAAGCCCGCCCACATAATCATAATAGCCGGTATCCCGATAGAGCTGCCAAATGAGCTCCGGCACGCTGAGTTCCCTGGAGAGCATCCTCCAATGGGAAAGGCGTTCCAGAAACAGGGAAATTTTTTCGGCAATCTTCCGGTCTGCAGAGGAATCCGGTGCAATGGCCTTCAAAAGAGCCCCATAAAGATCCTCGTCCTCTGCTGCCAGACGGATCTGTGCCAGGTCCGCAAACCCCAGATTCCCTATAGGAGAAACCAGCACCGCTGCCAATGGGACATCCTGCCTGACGTTGTGCAGCACGGACAGGAGCGCCAGCATCACACGCACTTCCTGTCTTTCGAAATATCCTGCATCCACCTCGGCATAGGCGGGAATCCCATGTTGGCGCAGGACCTCCAGAACCTTGTCTGCCTTGCCCCTGACCGAACTGAGCAATATGACGATGTCCTGCCAGCGCAGAGGACGATACTCCCGGCGGTCCTTGTCAAACACCTGGCACTTTTCCTCCATCAACGCCCAGAGCCGACGGGAAATCAGCATGGCTTCCCGTTCCAGGCCCTTGGGGCCTTCCTCTGCCGTTTGCTCCCCTGCCTCATCTTTCGAAGATGCTTCTTCCCCATCATCGAAAATGATATGAAGCTCCGCAGGCCCCTTCAGGCCCCTTCCATCACAGGGCGGATATTCCGCCCCCGGATGCAATGCCGCTGCCTCGTCATATGCAAGTTCCATGGCCCCTTCCGACATCACCTGGGCAAAAACGAAATTGATGGCGGAAAGGACTTCCGGGCGGCTGCGGAAATTCCGGGAGAGGTCAATTCGCGCGTATTCCTTGCCCAGTTTCGGATATTCCCGATACTTCTTCAAGAACAAGGTCGGATCTGCCAGCCGAAAGCGGTAGATGCTCTGCTTCACATCTCCCACACAAAAAAGATTCGGCTTCCCAGGGCTTGCCAGCAGGGAGAGAATGGCTTCCTGCACCCCATTGATGTCCTGGTACTCATCCACCATGACTGCCTGGAAATGCCTTTGCAATGCCTTTGCGGATGCAGACGGGACCAGTTCATCTTCCCCCGTTCCGTGCTCGCAGAGGATCTGCAGTGCAAAATGTTCCAGATCATTGAAATCCGCAATGGATTTCCTATGCTTTGCAGCAGCAAAGGCTGCCGCAAAATTTTCCGTCAGGGAGCAGAGTTCCGCGATATCCTTTGACGAGGCCCGCATATCCTCCATCCGGTCCGCTTCTGTCTCCTGAAAGCATTCCTTCTGCATGTCGGAAACCAACTTCTTGTAATGATCCCGCGAGTTCTTCAACACGAGGGAAGCAGCTTCCTTCAGCCCCTCATCCACACCGCGCAAACTTTTGAGCCTCTCAAAAGACACGGAAGAAAATGCTTTTTGCATGGCATCCCAGGAATCCGCCTCCAATGCCCGGCGCAAGGATTGAAGCACATCAATATCGGATTTCAAGGTTTCAGCATAGGGCCCGGCTCCCAATACTTCAAAATCTTCCAATGCCTGCCCTGCTTCCTCCAGGGCCCCATCCAGTTCCCTCCGCATCTTCTGTTGGAGGATGCCGTACCACGGGGTATCTGCCAAACTTGCATTTTCCGGCAAATCCAGGCCTGTCGGCAGGGATTTCAGCCATGCTTCGGGGAACGGCTGGCTTTGTGCATAATGATATAGCCGGAGCACAAGTTCATAGAGTTTCTCATCCCCACGCTCATCCCCGCCAAAGGCATCGACAAAGTGAAGGAACTCCTCTCTCCCCTTTTCGTATTCCTCCTCAAAAAGTTCCACCAGGACATCCTGCTTCATCAATTGAAGTTCCTGCTCTCCCGCCAGGCGAAACTCCGGATCCAGATCCAGCGCGGAAAAATTTTGCCGGATCACCGTTTGGCAAAAGGAATGCAGTGTCGAGATCGAGGCGCCGGAAAGCAGGATCAACTGCCTTTCCAGACGCTCCTGCCTTTTCTCATCCATCGTCTGCTCCAATTGCTTCCGCAAGGCGGCCTCGATACGCATGCGCATTTCCTCTGCCGCTGCATGGGTAAAGGTCACAACCAGCAAGCGGTCCACGTCGCATTCCCCATCCAGGACCTGCCGGATGATGCGCTCCACCAGCACTGCTGTCTTGCCGGAACCTGCAGCGGCAGCCACCAAAAGATTCCTGCCTCGCGTCCCGATGGCCAGTCTTTGGCTTTCAGTCCACGCCATGTTTCCCGCCTCCTTTCCTCACCGATTTCATGGCCTCCATCAATTCGGCATCCCCATGCTTCTCCAGTTTCCTGTACGGAAGGCCCTCTTTTGATGGATCGAAACCACAGACCACCTGATAGGGACAGAAGGTGCAGGACACCCTGTCACCCAGCTGATAGGGATTCGGTGCAATATCTCCCGAAAGGATATCCTCTCCCGTCTCGGCCAATAAATAGTCAATATAATCCAACAGAATGGAAAATTCCTCTGCCGTTTTCACCTTGGACATATCCGAGGCATTGATCCCGTTCTTCGTGAGCCGCACCTTGATGAATTCCTGGCTGCTGTCAATTGCGCGAATGACCTCCTCATCCGCCAGGACCCATCCGGGCATCTTCAGCATTTTCCCGATTTCCTTTCTTGCCTGTGCTGCCTCAACCTTTGTCTCGAATGTACGCATGGGGTACTTCAGGAAGAAATAGAGCATTCCCGCCGGGAGCATTTCTTCCTTCCCGGGCCTTGCCAAAAGGTTTTTTGCCACCAGAAGGTAGGTCAATAGCTGCATGCGAAGTCCATAGTATACCTCCAGAAGATTCACGGCGCTGCTTCCTGTCTTGTAATCAATGATGAGAAAATATCTGCCATCCTCGTCAAAATCCATGCGGTCAATCTGGCCCATCACCTCGACACGTACACCATTTTTCAGCCGATAGGACAAGGGTGCTGCCCCGTTTCCTCCGCCAAAGGAGCACTCATAGGCCTCCGGATGGAACCGGCTCACAGCATCCAGCGCAACGATACGACGGATGCTTCGCTCCGCCAGGAGCTGGATGCGTTCCTGCTGATGCCTGTACTGCGCCGTGCTCATCAAGAGCTCATTCCTGAGCCGGGACATCAGTCTCTCCAGGATCTCTGTGCACATGGCATGGCACTCCTCTTCCCCAACATCCTTCCAGCGACGGCCGGATGCCTTGAGATTTTCCCCAAATTCCCGCAGGGCACTGTGAAGGAGTGTCCCAAGATCCATAGCCTGGAACCTGTATTCCTGCCGCTCCTTGAGTTTCAGCCCATACCGTGCGAAATGCTGGAAGGGACAGCTATGGTAGCATTCAAAGCGGGTGACGCTCCCCCGCAGACGGCGGTTGGGCGCAAAGACCTGCTCCGCCAGAAGTGCAGGGAGATTTTCCTTTCCCGCTCCGGCAAAAAGTCCTTTCAATGCCGTCTTCCTCGCACCGCGCAAGGAATCTTCCTCTAAAATCCAGTTATAGGCATCACGCCACCATTCCTCCATTTCCTGTCCATCGTGCCGCTTTCGCAAGACCTGCACCAGTCCGGACAGGGCATGCCGGCCATCAGAGAGACGCAGTGCGGCCATGCGGCCCAGATTCCGCTCTCCCCTGTCTGTTTCCACAAAAGCCAGGGTTTCCAGGGGGAGAAAGATATGTTCCGCCTCCGGAAGCATGGCCCGCAACCTTCCGACCAAAGAAGAGGGGGCAAGGCCTTTTCCTGCCGCATCCGCCATGGAATAGGATACCCAAAGATAATCCCTGGCCTCCGTAAAGCCACGATAGAGCAGATACTTCTCTGCCAGGCTTCCCTCCAGGGCACCGGAGGAAATCTCCACCCCCGCCTCTGCAAGATGCAGTCTCTCCGCATCGGTAAACAGTCCCTTTTCCCGGCTGCGCCTTGGCATGACTCCCTCATTTGCCCCGAGGATGTAAATGGCCCTGCTGTTTCCCAGGCTGTTCTGGTCAAAGGCCGCCACGGAAACCTGGTCCAGTCCGGGAGGAACCAGGGACATCTGCAGGGTTTCCAGGCCCTCTGCCAGGATTTCCGCATACTCGCCCAACGCCATGTGTTCCCCGCCGCTGATTTCCACGATCTGGTCCATCAGTTCCATGACATCGTCCCAAATTTTCCGATGCTCCATGGCAGCATCCAGCCGCCCATGTTCTTCCGCCCGCTCTGCCCATTCCTCCAAACGCTCCGGAACCTTCAGTTCCAACAGGAATTCATAGAGCGCCAGGGTAATCTCTTCCACGGTTTTTGCCGTCTTCAACACCTTCCCAAAAGCAGCCAGGGGTGCTGCCGCCTGCCGTCTGGCAAAATTCACCTCCAGCAATGCCTGGGCAGCCTTCTCCCCCGCTTGCCCGGAAGCATCTTCCAGGGAACGCCGATGCCAATTCCAATCCTCCTCCATGAGCCACCGCTTGCTTCCGCGGATGCCGAATTCCAATACATAGTTTTCCAATCGGTCCATCTGGTCCCAGGTCACCGGGAAAAAACCTGTCCGAAGGCAGCGAAAGACAGGATCGTAACGCCAGCCCCTGAGTGCCTCAAAGGAGGAACGCACCAGTTCCGCCAGGGGATGATGTGCCGCACTGCGCTTGCTGTCACGGAAAAAGGGGATGCCATGCTCCTCCAGGGCAAAATCCAGAAGGCTCTCATAGGCATCCTCGCGAAGGAGCACACCGATATCCCGATAGCAAAAGCCCTGTTCCCTGCAAAGGCGCAGCATATCCGATACTGCAGCATCCACCTCCAAGCGGCGCACTGCCGCCTCTGCAATGGAAACGCCTTCCCCTGCCTTTGCCGGAAAGACAGGAAAACGGAACAGGTTTTGTTCCACCTGGCAAAGGGTTTCCTTCCTGCCACGATGGAACCCTGCCAAAGGACGGACCTTGCAGGGAATCGACAATCCCTCTGCCATCGCTTCCAATGTCTTCATCGTCTCCCAGGAACGATGGAAGATGCCTGTCTGCCGCAGATTCTCTGGGGACTGCACCTCAGGATCCATGGCCAGGGACACATGCATCTGGCAGCCCAGGCGCATAAGCCCTTCCAGAACGTTCCTTTCCTGCGGGTTGAAGAAAATAAACCCATCCACCCATACCTCCGCACCCTGCAGGAATTTCGCCCCTGGCAGGCGGTGAATCAAGGCATCCATCACATCTTCGTTGTCATTGTAGCGCCCCTTCATCGCCGCATGAAAGTCTTCCATGAGGATGGACAGGTCCTGCAGCTTTCCCTGAAGCTGGAAATCCTCTGCCTTTCCTGCCGCTTCCGAGAGACGCGATGCATCCATCCCATAGCTTTTCATTTCCTGGATGGCTTCTGCCAGAGAGCGGCTGAAGCCCTTCTGCTTCGCCGCACGTTGGAAGACCTTCAATTCCGGCTGGCGTCGATGCAATATCTTTTTCAGGAGCAGGCTCCTTCCCACATCCGTGACGGGAGGATAGGCCATGCCGCCGGTTTCCAGCAGCACCTTCCGCGCAAAGCGGCGAAAGCCGAAGACCTGCGCCCGCAGGAATCCCCTGCCCGCCTCCATGGATGATGCCAGTTCCCGCTCCACCTTGTAGGTCATGTGCTCCGGCAGGAGCAGGATCAGAGGAGAGCCTAATGGTGCATCCTCCATTCTCTCCCTCATGTCCCCAAGGCAGGCCGCCGTCTTGCCGGACCCTGCCCGCCCGATGATGAATTCCAGCATGAAACCATTCCCCCGTTCCCCTGTCATTCTTCCGTCGCTTTGCCACCCTTCATAGCAAAGGCTCCTGCAGTCCATTCTGCAGGAGCACTCTTCATCATGTATTACAAATAACTGAACGGCGTTGCCAGCCGCATGAACGTCCTTCCGCATTTGCAGGCATCCGTCATGCAGCTCACAGCCTGTCCCGTCCGATAGCGGATCAATGGCATGGCTTCCGCTGTAAGTGTCGTTACCACCAGTTCCCCCATGCGATTGTCCTCTGTTATGGGCATATCACTGTTGAAGGCAACAATTTCCGCATAGAAATTATCCTCCTGTACATGCTGGCCCATATGAGCCTCGCATTGGAACAGCATTCCTGCCGTGCCAAGCTCCGGCGATGCGTAAAGGTTGAACACCTTCGTCTTTGTGCGTCCCTGGATATGCTGCTGCAACGGGTTCTGGATGTTGGTGAGATTGATGCAGACAATCCTGGAAATCGGATAATCGACAATATTCTGCCCCGCCGCCTGCAACTGGATGACGAGCTGCATGATGAGCTGCGGCGTACTGATCAGCGTATCTATACTGGCAAGCTCAAGAAGGCGCAACCAATGCTTGTAGCCCGTCCCCAGCGGTACAACAGCAGCACCGATGGCCTCAAGGGCATACTGGATATCCAGCAGACGACTGTCGGTAAGCTCTCCCTGAAGCCCCACGATGGAGGCATTGTGAACCCCTGCCGCCACGAGGCAGCGCGTCATCATTTCCACGTTACTGGCAATGTCGCCATTGGTGTAAAGCTTCGTCAGTTCCCCGGATACATCCTGCATATAGTTGAAGCGCAGGATACCGCTCAAAGGCAGGGTCAGGAGATCCATGGCATTTGCCTGATGAAGTTCCGACGTTGTCAGGAAAGGCAGCTTCTTCACATCCTCCAAGGTCTGGATATCCTCCGGCCGGATTCCTGCATCCTTGAACTTTTTCTGGTAAAACAGGCTCTTCTCCGTAACCCAGGTTACCGTTTTTTTCAGCCGTTCCAACTGGAGAGCCTTGATATCACTTCGGCTCATCTGTTCCATTTTCGCATTGGCAATCATTGCGTCAGCTCCCCATATCGACACGGAAAATCAATCGTCTATCCTCCATCAAGCGAGCGGCCTCTGGTAGAAGAAGGGCTGGAAGCTGGTATAGCCAAGCTTCCGGAAGTTCAGGATCGCCTCTGTCGCACCGACAAAGAGAATCCCTCCTGGCTTGAGTGCCTTGAAGAAATTCGCATAAAGCTGGTCCTTCGCCTCTTCCGTGAAATAGATGACCACGTTGCGGCAGAGGATGAGATCAAAGCCGGTCTCGAACTTGTCCTTCAGGAGATTGTGCCGCTTGAACTCAATGACGGACTTGATTTCCTGCTTTACCGCATACTTGCTGCCCTCGACCACATCAAAATACTTCTTCTTGCGCTCGGCCGTGATGCTCTTGAGCTCATTCTCCGTATATACGCCCCTCTTCGCCTTGGCAAGGATCTCGATATCAAGGTCGCTGGCGAGGATGCGGTGCTTGGTCCCCGGTGTCATCTCCTTCATGATGATGGACAGGGAATACGGCTCCGCACCGATGGAACAGCCCGCGCTCCAGATATTGAGCTTGGAGCTCCGCTTCAGGAGATCCGGAATGACATCCGTCTCCAGCTTGGAGAACTTCTCCGGCGTGCGAAAGAATTCCGAGACGTTGATGGTCAGATACTCAATGAATGCTGCAAAATCATCCTTGTTCTTGCATACATGGTCAAAATAGGCCACATAGGAATCCATGTTCGCTCTGGTCACAAGGTTGCCGATGCGCCGTTTCATCTGGGGTTCTTTATATAAGTCCAGGTCAATTTCCGTCTTTGCCTTCAATTTCTGCTTAAAGGATGCCCAATCCTTCTCATCCATCATGATACGACCCTCCATTTTCATCAACAGTATTTGTATCTATAGTATTCCTCTTCTATTCTGAAAAATCCTGCCCATTTAGAAAAATTTCTCGTAAAAAAAGAAAAAAAGATGCTGCCCCGCAGGACAGCATCGAAAAATCATGCGATATCGAAAACTTTCTTGTTCTTTCCTTCAGAAGCCTTCGGCAGAATGATATGCAGCACACCATTCTCGAAGGAGACGTTCACCTCGTCTGCCTCGATATCATCAATATAGAACACCCTCTCGAACTTGCCGGTGCGCCTCTCATGGCAAAGGAATTTCACAGCGTCGTCCTCTGCCTCCAGACGCTCTGCGCTGATGCTGAGATGACAATCCTCGTCATAGGATACCGTGATTTCCTCCTTCGTGAAGCCCGGCAGCTCGGCAAAGATCTCATAGCGAGCCTCGCCCTCTGTGACATCCACGCGAAAGGACGAAAGCGCGCCGCTGACCTTGCCAATGGGATTGAATGGCTGGTCCAAGGCAAAATCCATCACCTTTTCCAGCACGTCACGCCCTTTTTCGGCATTGCCTTTGATATTGAACGGAATGTTGCGGAACATAGAAAAACCTCCTTCATCATCAAGAACCTGATATGGATATATTCGCTTTCCCTTCCGAAAATTCCTGCTTTTAGGAAACACTGATTAAATGAAGCCGTCCAGATTGGCGTAGATTGCGTGTTCCTCCCAAGGAGACAAACCGCAGTCATAGTGGTGCTATGTCGAGGATTTGTCGACACAGGAAGGACATGCAAGATGCGTCAAGATGGGCGGCTGAATTAATCAGTGTTTCCTTTATTCAATATAATGACTGAAACTCCCTATGACCATCCGGGGAAATTTCCCATGCAGCTCCTTCAGGAAATGCCGTGTTCCCCTGCATTGCCCCGCTGCTTCGGGCATGACCGCCAGGAATGCATCCGGGTCAATGTTCAGGTTGCGCACCTGAACCATCTGCACGGGAAGTTCCTGAAAGAACTCCTGCCATGCGGCCATCTCCTCTTCCCGGTCATTGAAGCCGGGGAAGCAGAGCATGTTCAAGGATACATAGACACCCTTGCCCAAAGCATAGCGAATGGAGGCCTTCACATC
>JAFSWY010000269.1 GCA_017444295.1 Selenomonadaceae bacterium
CATAATTGATGCGATCCATCTCTGCACTCATCTCCGTCAGGATGCCCACCAGCTTCTTTCCCTCATAAAGGATATCGTTGGGCCATTTGATGCCGGCCGTGAGCCCGAACTGTTCCATCGCCATCGCTACGGCAACCGCGGTCAGCAGGGTGCACTTCGGTGCCTCCTGGGGGAGGAATTTGGGGCGGAGAATCACGGAGAACCAGATGCCCTTTCCGCGTGGGGAAAAGAATGGCCTCTCCAGCCGTCCGCGTCCCTTCCCCTGCTCCTCGGCCACCACCACAGTTCCCTCAACCGCACCTTTTGCCGCCAGTTTCTTCGCTTCGATATTCGTAGAATCGATAGCATCAAAACACAGGATTTCCTTCCCGATGATCCGGGTCTCCAAACCGTTTTTTATTTCCTCGGGCAGAAGATGATCCGGTGCCTCTGTGAGGCTGTACCCACTCCTCGGCTGGCTGACAATATTGTATCCCGTCGCCCTGAGCTCCTTGATATGCTTCCAAACTGCCGTTCGCGATACGCCGAGACAGTTTGCGATTTCCTCTCCGGAAATGAACTCATCCCCCGCATTCCGGAGGAGCTCCAGTATCCTTGAACGCATATATGCATAACCTCACTTATACATTTCTTATGCTTACCATTATACAACGACAACCCAAAATACACAATCAATCGAAAAAAACAACCCCCGCTGCACGGCAAGCCAAATGCCGTACAAGCAGGGGCCAGTGAATCGTCTTATTCCGCCCTGAAGGTGAACTCCCCATTCTCCATGCCGATGCGGACAGTATCTCCTTCCTTGACCTCTCCACGGATGATTTCCTTGGAAAGCGCTGTTTCCACCGTATGGGAAAGCAGTCGACGCAGCGGCCTTGCTCCGAAATTCGGCTCAAAGCCCTTCTCTGCCAGTACTTCCAGAACCGCATCGTCCCATGCAATGGAGATGCGGATCTGCTTCTGAAGCCTTGCATTGAGGCTCTGCAAGAGAATCTCTGCGATGCTCTTCACCTGTGCTTTGTCCAGTGCCTTGAAGACGATAGTATCATCCACGCGGTTCAGGAATTCCGGACGGAAATAGTCCTTGAGAATGCTCTTGACTGCTGTCTGGGCTTCCTCGTAATCCTTGTTGAGGATTTCCTGGGAACCGAGATTGCTCGTCATGATGATGACCGTGTTCTTGAAATTCACCACGCGGCCCTTGCCATCGGTGAGACGGCCATCGTCAAGGATCTGCAGGAGCACGTTGAACACATCGCGATGCGCCTTCTCAATCTCGTCCAGCAAAATGACGCTGTAGGGACGACGGCGTACCGCCTCCGTGAGCTGTCCGCCCTCATCATATCCCACATATCCGGGAGGCGCACCGATGAGACGTGCCACAGAATGCTTCTCCATATACTCGCTCATATCAATGCGAATCATGCTGCGCTCGTCGTCAAAGAGCGCCTCCGCCAGAGTCTTTGCCAGCTCCGTCTTGCCCACCCCCGTGGGGCCGAGGAAGATGAAGGAGCCGATGGGGCGGTTGGGGTCCTTGATGCCGGCACGGGCGCGAAGGATGGCCTCGCTGACTGCCGTGACTGCCTCATCCTGCCCCACCACGCGCTCATGAAGCACGTCTTCAAGATGGATGAGCTTTTCCCGCTCGCCCGTGAGCATCTTCGTGACAGGAATTCCCGTCCAACGGCTCACAACCTTTGCGATATCTTCTTCTCCGACTTCTTCCTTCAGGAGCTGCTGGTCCTTGTTGGCCGAAATGCTCTCCTCCACCTCTTTCAGTTGTTTCTGAAGAGCGGGCAGTTTGCCATACTTGAGCTCCGACATGCGGTTGAGGTCATAGGAACGCTCGGCTTCCTCCATCTGGCTGTTCACCGCGTCGATTTCCTTCTTCACGGCGCGCACCCGAAGGATGGCCTGCTTCTCAGCCTCCCATTTGTCCTGCAGGCTCTTTTCCTCCTGCTGCAAGGTTTCCTTCTCCGCCGTGATGTTCGCCAGCTTCTCGCCGGAGGATTCATCCGTCTCTTTCTTGAGCGCCTGTTCCTCGATCTCAAGCTGCATGATCTTGCGGCGAATCTCGTCGAGGGGCGCAGGCATGGACTCAATCTCCGTGCGGAGCTTCGCCGCCGCCTCATCGACCAGGTCGATGGCCTTGTCCGGCAGGAACCTGTCGGAGATATAGCGGTCAGAAAGGACTGCCGCCGACACCAAGGCCGCATCGCGGATGCGAACGCCATGATGGACCTCGTAGCGCTCCTTGAGCCCCCGCAGAATGGAAATCGTATCCTCCACGCTGGGCTGTCCTACCATGACGGGCTGGAAGCGACGCTCCAATGCCGTGTCCTTCTCGATGTACTTGCGGTACTCGTTGAGGGTCGTCGCTCCGATGCAGCGGAGTTCTCCTCTTGCCAGCATCGGCTTCAGGATATTGCCCGCATCCATGGCTCCCTCGGCAGCCCCTGCGCCCACAACCGTATGCACCTCATCGATGAACAGCAGAATCTGACCCTCGGACTTGGCGATTTCCGAAAGAACTCCCTTCAGACGTTCCTCGAATTCACCACGGAACTTCGCCCCGGCCACCAGGGACCCAAGGTCAAGGGAATAAAGGCTCTTGTTCTTGAGGGACTCCGGCACATCCCCGGCCACAATGCGCCGTGCCAATCCCTCCACGATAGCCGTCTTGCCAACACCCGGCTCACCGATGAGCACCGGGTTGTTCTTTGTACGGCGGGAAAGGATCTCAATGGTACGGCGAATCTCTTCGTCACGCCCGATGACGGGATCCAGCTTGCCGCTCCGTGCTGCAGCGGTCAAGTCGCGGCCGTATTTCTCCAGGGACTTGTAGCCGTCCTCCGGATTGTCGCTCATGACATTCTGCTTGCGGTACTTCCTGATGGCGGACTGGATGCCGCTCTTGGTGAGCTTGAACTCCTTCGCCGCCTTCTGCACTTCCTCGTTTCCATCGGTCACCAGGGCAAGCAACAGATGCTCCGTGCTGATGTAATCATCCTTCATGCTCTTGGACAGCTCATCCGCCTTTGCCAGAACACGGACCATGTCCATGCCCATGGCGAGCCGGTCCTGCCCCTTGACGCTTGGAATGCGGGAAAGAATCTGCTCCAACCGCGTCTTGAGCATGGGCAAATCCGTGCCGCAATCCGAAAAGATATCCGAAAGCAATCCCTCCGGCTCCTTGACCAAGGCCAGCATCGCATGTGCCGACGTAATCTCCTGATGATACCTCAATGCCGCCGTCTGCTGGGCAGCCTGCAACGCTGCCAGCGTCTTTGCTGTATATCTCTCTTCTCCCATGATGAACTTCCTCCTATATCTCTCGATAAATCCCAGATATCTTAGAACCTTTCTTGATTCCATTATACACAAAAAAGTCAAAAAGTCAAATTGTAGTAAAAAAAAACACCCGCAAAAAGCAGGTGCTTCAGGAAACCGGCAATTACCTATCCTCCCGGGCCATCGCCAGCCAAGTACTTTCGGCCTCTTGATGCTTAACTACTGTGTTCGGAATGGGAACAGGTGGAACCATCAAGGCATCATCACCGGATAAGCAGACACTTGGCGCTTCAGCGCCTTAGTGGTCGCTTATGCGAAAACGTCCCGCAAATCAAGCCCGAAGGGCGCAGATGCGCGGTTGACGTTGACCGCATCGAGCATGTAATATGCACACTCAAAACTATACAGAAGAAAAGTTACAAACATTTTAGGCTCTTACGTAGCGGTCAGTGTCATCCAATCGTCTAACCCTTCGGGTCCGACTCTTGGGACACTTTCGCATCGGACTTGTTACCCGTTCGCCTCTCGCTTTCGCTCGGGCTTACGGACAAGTCACGAAAGTCAAGCCCTCGATTGATTAGTACAGGTCCGCTGCATTCATTGCTGAACTTCCACTCCCTGCCTATCCACCTTGTCTTCTTCAAGGAATCTTACTAGCTTATGCTATGAGATACTTCATCTCGGGACGGGCTTCACGCTTAGATGCTTTCAGCGTTTATCCCTTCCGGACGCAGCTACCCAGCTGCACACCTGGCGGCATGACTGGTACACCGGCGGTCCGTCCACTCCGGTCCTCTCGTACTAGGAGCAGCCTCCCTCATGTATCTTGCGCCCGCGATGGATATGGACC
>JAFSWY010000270.1 GCA_017444295.1 Selenomonadaceae bacterium
AATTACGAGAAATGAATGAGTTCCTTGAGGAAGCCTCCGCTTTTTTCGCCGCCAGCCGTCAGAAGTACGCAAAAAGGAAAGGATGAAATTTCTGGCTCAAAAAGTCTCTGACGGCAAAGGAAAACAAAATATAGCCCGCTATTGCCGATGGCTTGGCATTAGCCGACAGGGCTTCTACAAATTTATGAAACCATCTGAAAAGCCGTGGAAACACGCTGCTATAGCTCAGGAAATACGGGATATTATCGCTGAGGATGATTGGAACGACAGTTACGGTAAGAAACGCATATGGGAAGCACTTCTGCTGAAACATCCAGACGGCGATATTCCCAGCATAACCACGATATATCGGATATTGACAAAGATGGGGATGATCCACAAGGCAAAGAAAAAGCCTAACGGGATAACCAAGGCTGACAAGAATGCCAGAAAATCAGATGATTTGTTGCGACGAAATTTTCTGGCAGATTCTCCGTTTACAAAATGTATTACGGATATGACAGAAATTCCCGTCAAAGGCGGCAAGCTGTACGTTTCGGCAATTTTTGACTGCTTTCATTTGGAGGTGCTGGGGTTATCCATGGACACCAACATGCGTGCAGAACTTTGCATCAAGACATTGCGTGACGCCCATAATAAACATCCTGAGCTGTGTGGGGCCATAATCCATTCTGACCGTGGGAGCCAATATACCAGCAACGATTACCGTGCAGCCATGAAGCGGCACGGCTTTATCCAAGGCATGAACAGCGATGGCGGCCGGTGCCACGACAATGCCCGTTGTGAAAGCATGTGGGCCAGGATGAAGGAGGAACTTCTCTATGGCCGATATGATACCACCAAGATGACCGCCGCTGAGGTAAAGAGCCTTATTTGGCGATATTATGAATCCTACTGGAATAATCGTCGTATCTGCTCTGCCATAGGCGGTATGCCTCCCAAGGTAAAACTGGACAGATACTACGATTCTCTTCAGGCAGTGGCATAGAAAGAATTTCTTGTAAAAAATGTGTCAACTATTATTGACAACTTCACAGTGATAGCCGTGATAGGTGTACGCCGTATCGAAGTAGAGAAATCCTTGGGCAAGGAACGCATCGAAAAGCTCCTCGATTTTTTCGTAGTCAAAGGAAGTCTGGTCGGACTTGTCCGTCACAGGGAGACGCATACAGCCAAATCCAAATTTCAGCTCATTCATGAGATTCATAGCATCGGCCTTCTTTCCTCAAAATAGAATACAGTCAACTTTCCTGATTATATTGTAACGATTTCTATGAGTGTTATCAATTCGATTTTCAGGGATAATCCATAAGTTTTGATAAGCACAGCTTATCAAAACGGGGCAGTTACCTCCGAAAATCGAATTGATTGGAGCAGGCGCGTTTATGTATAATAATAGCATGAAGTGTCAATATGAATTTGTCGGAGGTGCAAAGATTATGAATAAAGGGGATATTTCTCGTCGTGACTTTTTCAAGATGGCCGGCATTGTGGCCGCCGGGGCAGCGTTCTCGAATTTTGGCAGCATGGGCGAGGCTCTGGCTCAGGCGCCTATCATCGGCTCCGAAGACGTGACGAAGACCCGCAGCCGGGCGGGCTCCAAGGCCAAGGTCTATTTCACGAAGCATATAGATGCCGACCATCTCATCAAGCTCTATGATCGTGTGAGCGAGAACATCTATGGAAAGGTTGCCATCAAGCTCCATACCGGGGAACAGCACGGTCCGAACATTCTGCCTCGTGACATGGTGAAGGCGTTTCAGGCATATATCTCGAACAGCAACATTGTCGAGACCAACACCATGTATCCGGGCGACCGGGATACCACGGAAAAGCATCGGGAGACTCTAAAGGTCAATGGTTGGACATTCTGCCCGGTGGACATCATGGACGAGGACGGCGCAGTCTCGCTGCCCGTCAGGAATGCCCTGCATCTTCCCGAAGTTTCCATGGGGGCGCATATCGTGAACTACGACTCCATGATTGTCCTTACCCATTTCAAGGGACACGCCATGGGGGGATTCGGCGGCTCCCTCAAAAATATCGCCATTGGCTGCGCGTCGGGACAGGTGGGCAAGCGTCAGGTGCATGGGCTGACCGATTACGGCAAATGGGTCACGGGCGGTCTGTTCATGGAGCTCATGGCCGATTCCGGCAAGGCCATCTGCGACCATTTCGGCAAGCAAATCACCTTCTTGAATGTCCTGCGGCGGATGTCCGTGGACTGCGACTGCGCGGGGACTTCTGCCGCCGAGCCGGTCATTCCCGACCTCGGTATGCTGGCTTCCACCGACATTCTCGCCATTGACCGGGCATCGGTGGATTTGGTCTATGGCTTTGGCGATGACAGGAAAAAAGACCTCATTGAGCGCATTGAAAGCCGGGAGGGACTGCGGCAGCTCTCTGCCATGAAGGAACTCAACATGGGCAGCGACCAGTATGAACTGGTTTCTTTGGATTGAAAATGAGAGGTGACTTCGACGGGCTGACTAGGGGTGATGCACATGGAACTTTGCGTACTCAAAGTGGACATTCGGGAGAATATGGAACGAGCCAGGAAAGTTTTTGGTTTATGAACCGCAGGACATTTATTTTGGGAGGCATTGGAGCATTGGGCATGTTGGCGGGGGGTGGGGCACTCTTTACAAGAAGGCCGGAATTTGGGCGTACTCCGCAAGGGAAGCGACTGGCGCGAATTCAGGCATCGTCCCATTATGTGAACGGGCAGTTCCGGAATCTGGTGCCGGTGCAGGTCATGAACGAGGACAGCGGGGAGAACCGCTTTGTGGCAACAGCCAAATTCCTTTTCGGTGACAAGTCGGCACTGTCGCCGAAACAGCCGATGCTCTCCCGCAAGACAAATCTATCCGCATTGGATGCTTCGCAGGATGCCGTGGTATGGATGGGACATTCGAGCTTTTTCCTGCAACTTGGTGGACGACACATCCTTATTGACCCTGTGTTCAGTCCCTATGCCTCGCCAATATTTTTCATCAACAAGGCCTTTCCGGGCAGCAATGTCTATACTGCCGAGGATATGCCGGACATTGACGTGCTGGCGATTTCCCATGATCATTGGGATCATCTGGACTATCCTACGGTGATGGCCTTGAAATCCAAGGTGAAACAGATCGTATGCCCCTTGGGTGTGGGGGAGTATTTTGAGGCGTGGGATTTGACACATCAATCATTCATGAAGAAGACTGGGACACGGAGATCAAGCTGGCACAGGATTTTTCCGTCCATATTCTGCCCTCCCAGCATTTTTCCGGCCGCTTTCTCACGCCGAATCCTACACTCTGGTGCGGCTTTGCCTTTGTGACGCCTCAACGAAAAGTCTATTACAGCGGTGATGGCGGCTATGGGGAGCATTTTAAGGCGATCGGCCAAAGGTTCGGCGGATTTGACCTCATGCTGGGAGAGAACGGTCAGTATAATATGGCTTGGCACGCCATCCACATGCTGCCGGAGGAAACAGCAAAAGCCGCCATGGACGTGGGAGCGAAATCGCTACTTCCGGCTCATGGCGGGAAATTTGCACTGGCACGTCATCCTTGGCAGGAACCGTATCGGGAATTGGCGCGAGCCAGCCAAGGTCTTGGCTATGAGCTTCTTACGCCGGAAATCGGCGAAGTCGCCTATATCGGCGAAGAACAACCCTGCAAGTTCGATGCATGGTGGGAACGGATGGCGTAGGTTTCTTTTCTCCATTTGTCGAACATGCCCAGATCCACCTTGGCTCCACCGCAAACGATGACAACGATATGGTGGAACGGTGCGAGGTCGTTCGTTTGCTCATAGACAAGGGAAAGAGAGGCACCGCAAGCAGGCTCCACGAGGATGCGTTCCTCATCGGCAAAGGCAAGGCTGCTTTGGATTGCCTGTTCATCCGTAACCTGGCATGGAACCGCAAGACCGTTCTGCGTGTGGGCAAGTGCCGTAGCAGAGACGCATTTCGCGCCAAGGCTTTTGGCAATGGAAGTAATAGCGGGGAGCGTGACGAGATGCCCTGCCTCGTATGCTTGGTACAGGGAATCCGCTCCGATGGTCTCCACGGCGAGGATTTTCGTCTCGTTCCACCCGTGCCGCTTCAACCCCAGCGCAATACCGTTCAGCAAACCACCGCCGCCAACGGAAAGCACAATCGCGTCCGGCGGTGTTTTGCATTGCTCCGCCAGTTCGTCCACAATGGTGGAATGTCCCTCCCAAATCATGGGATGCTCAAAGGGCGGGAGATAGGCTAAGGACGAGTCCTTGCGGCAAAGCTCCCGGCAAAAGAGATCCGTATCGTCCCATGCCTCGCCCTCCAACAACACCTTTGCGCCTAGATTTTCCAGTTGCTTTGCCACGGATGTGGGGCTGCTCTTGGG
>JAFSWY010000271.1 GCA_017444295.1 Selenomonadaceae bacterium
GCTTGAGGGCGCGGGCCACGATGTCCCAATCCGTGGTGGTGATGGCATTGTAGTATTCCCTGGCGATTTCCTGATTGGGAATGAAGACTTCCTCCGTGGAACTGTCATAGCCCAGATGGACCAGCAGGGTCAGCACATTACATCAACGAATTACTACGAATGAGAGCATGAAAAAAGCGGGCATCGCAGGAGGGATTTCCCGAAAGGGGATTCTTCCTACGATGCCCGTTTTATGTTACTCAGAGCAGTGCCGCATACCTTGCTTGTTCCGCCATAGGGATTTTGAGTGCATCCATTGCTTGCTGCGCTGTCCAGCCAACTGTCTCCATCAAGTTACGGATGGATTTTACGATGGTCAGATCTATGCCTTCATTGCGGCCTTCTTCTTTCGCCCTCTCAGCGATGCCTTCTGCCAAGCTGCCCATTTCTGTCAACTCCTTTTCCATGTCTTCTGTAAGCACCAAATCGTATTCGTCTTTCAGTTTCTTTGTCTTTTCCGTTGCTTTCATCTTGTCCAGGAAAATCAGATGAAGCAATCGGAGCAGCCGATGCCGCGTTTTTTGTTTCCCGAGGTAAACCATGATGACCACCATCAGGTCGTAGTTCTTCACATCCTCATGTCCGTGACCGTGGAGAATCTTTTCCTTGACCTCGTATCTGCGGATGGAATTTGAACCGCCTCGCGGTGCATCCATCACCAGCCAGATGGTATAGACCTTCTTGATGCTGTCGAAATCCTCGCCCGTGAATTCCACTTCCTTCTGGGAGGAAATCATCCGGCAGGCATAGTAGATGCCACGGCGAACAAGGGAATATCTCGTATACACAGTACGTTGCGGTTCAAGGTTGATGATGAGGGCAATCGTTTCGCCCGTAGCCGGAACAACGGCACGGAACAGGATGTCGAAGGTGATGCCTCCCTCGGTCGAGCTGCTGTCCTCGTTTCGATCGCCCTTGATTTTCAGTGCAACCTTCCGCGCCGCATTCGTGAGGTTGGGAGCCACGGGAATCGTGTTGATGGTGGCCTTCGGCTCCCCCTCGATGTACTTCTCCTCGATGTCCTTGAGGGGAGAATCCTGGAACTCTGTGACCAGATGCTTCAGAATTCTTGCCAGAAGTGCCTTTTCAGACAGGAACTTCTTGGCATTCCTGTCGTAGGATGCATTGTCGCCATCCATGAACATGCCTTTGACCGTGCTGCTTTCTACACTCATAGGCACATCTCCTTGCTTCTGTCCTTCTGCCTTTATTTTAAGTCATGCACGGGCTTTTTTCAAGAAGAATAATGCCTTCCCGTGTCACGAAATTGCCGGATTTGTCAATGACAAATCTTCCTCTGCCAGTAGGGGCAGGAGGTTTTTGGGGGAGGGATGGCGAATATATAAATAGGATATTTTTTGATATTTGAGGAGTTGAGCAGAATGAGGACCATCCATCAAATCCCCTTCGCCGCCCTTGGCATGGGTGCGGCCTTCACGATCCTCTGGGGCGTGGCCGATCCCGTGGCGGCCTTTGCAGAAGTCAAGACCTATACCGGCGTGGGCAAGTGTGCCATGGGGGACCTGGTGTCCCCGGAACAGGCGAAGAACTACGCCCGGGAAATGGCGCTGCAGAATGCCAGGGAACAGGCGGGGGTGTATCTTACGAGCTACACCCGCACCACCAATACCAGACTGAGTGCCAAGGAGATCACGGCCATTTCCAACAACATCACCGAGGTCGTGGGGAATGTGAAATACACGCAGACCCCGACGGAGGCCGACGGGGTGCCCGTGGTGGTCTATACGGCGACACTCTCGGCAAACGTCGATACGGACGGCATCAAGAAGTATTTGGAGCGGGGCGAAGAGGAAAGGGTCGCCATCGTCAGCCAGAGCGAACAGGCGCAAAAGGACATCGCAGGCAGCCTGGAGAAGATCGAGCGGCTGAATGAAGCCTACAACAAGGCACAGTCGGAAGAGGAGAAGGAGAAGATACGCAGCGAGTTCGCCGAGGCGGACCGGCACCTATTGGCCGAACAGAAGAACAGTGAAGGTCTTGAGCTGCTCTATAAAAAAGATTATAAAGGTGCCATTCAATTGTTCCGCCAAGCTATCGATCTCGATTCGAGATACCAAAGCCCATGGAACAATATGGGCTTTGCCTATGATAAATTGGGACAATATGACAAGGCCATCGAATATTACCGTAAGGCCATTGACATCAATCCCAAGGAGGCCACCCCCTGGAATAATCTGGGACGAAGCTATGAGGATAAGGGCGATTACGGCAAAGCCATGGAATGCTACCAAAAGGCCATAGAGATTGATCCAAAGTATGCCACTCCCTGGAACAATATGGGCTATGTCC
>JAFSWY010000272.1 GCA_017444295.1 Selenomonadaceae bacterium
CAAAGCTCAACGCCTTTGGGCTTCGCGTGGACGAGCATCGCCTGTCGGATGACGTGACGGAACATACAAGGGAAAAGATACAGGAGCTTTTGGATCTGGGCATGGACATGGTGCTTTGCACCGGCGGCATGAGCGTGGACCCGGATGACCGAACGCCGGCAGCAATCCGGGCGGCGGGGACCAGGGTCGTGACCTATGGCGCGCCGGTCCTGCCGGGAGCGATGTTCCTTCTGGCCTATTGGGAGAAGGACGGGCGGAGTGTGCCGGTCCTTGGGCTTCCCGGCTGCGTCATGTACAGCCCCGCGACGATCTTCGATATCGTTTTGCCGCGCCTGCTCACGGGGGAAATCCTGAGCAAAAGGGAACTGCGCCATCTGGGCATCGGCGGGCTTTGCATGGGATGCAAGAGCTGCCATTACCCGGTGTGCGGGTTCGGGAAGTAATTTCGGGAGAATGGAGCTGAACACAGGTGAAAACCATAGGCCTTCTGGGTGGAATGAGCTGGGAAAGCACTGTCACTTATTACGAAATACTGAATAAGGAGATCGCAGAGAAGTTGGGCGGATTCCATAGCGCCAGGATATTGATGTACAATGTGGACTTTGCCGAGCTGGAAGCGAATATGATGCGGGGCAACTGGGCGGGAAATGCCGCAATCCTCTCCGATGCGGCGAAGAGGCTGGAGAGCATCGGTGCCGATTTTATCGTCATTGCCACGAATACGATGCATAAGCTGGTCCCCGACATGGAAAAGCATCTCCATATACCGATCCTGCATATCGCGGATGCTGCAGCGAAGCGCATCAAGGGCGACGGGCTGCGGCGCGTGGGCTTCCTGGGCACGAAGTTCACGATGACGCAGGACTTTGTCATTGGCAGGCTCAAGGCTGCAGGCCTTGAGGTGATCGTTCCCGAGGAAGAGGATATCGGGCTGGTGAATGATATCATTTTCAACGAATTGTGCCTCGGAAAAATCCTGGATTCCTCGCGGGCAGAATACAAACGAATCATTTCCCATATGAAGGACCGGGGTGCCGGGGGCGTTATCCTGGGATGTACCGAAGTAGGAATGCTGATCGGCGAAAAGGACAGCCCGATTCCCGTATACGATACGACCATCCTCCACGCACAGGAAGCGGCGCGCCTTGCCATGCGAACCGAGTAAAAACGATTTTGGGGAATAGGCTTATTTGTTGGAACAGCTGGTATGTTTCGATAAGATAAAAATGTGATATGATATATCAAATAATGAAAAATTTTGTGATGGAGCGAATAAAGCAAGGGGAAGATTGTTATGAACCAGATCTATGAGAACCTGAACAACAGCCTGCGGGATTTTAACGATCTGAAAATCGCCGAGCAGTTTGACTTCCAGAAGCTCTATCTCTACTCTATCATCACCCACTCCACAGCCATAGAAGGGTCTACGGTCTCGGAGATAGAGAATGCCCTCATGTTCGATGAGGGCATAGTCCCGGGTGGCCATAATGTCACGGAGCAGATGATGAATCTTGACCTGAAAAGGGCCTACGACTATGTGAAAGGACTGCTGGAAAAGAAACCTGACATTACGGTAGATTTCTTGAAGCATCTATCCGCCTTGGTTATGAGAAATACGGGAAGCATCTACAACACGGCTTTGGGGAGTTTCGATTCCTCTGCCGGTGATTTGCGGCTGGTGAATGTCAGTGCCGGGAGAGGTGGCAAATCTTATCTCAGCTATCAGAAGGTTCCGCAACGATTGGAAGATTTCTGTACCTGGCTCAATACCGAGCGTCAGAAAACCTTCCCGGATGCAGCCTCAGCCTATGCCCTGTCCTTCGAGGCACATTACCGTCTTGTGACCATTCATCCCTGGGTGGACGGCAACGGCCGCACTGCACGTCTGCTCATGAATATGGTGCAGATGGAGCGGGGGCTGCTTCCAAGTATATTGAAAAAGGAGCATAAGGCTGAGTACATCGTGGCTTTGGCCTTAAGTCAGGATAGGGAAGACAGTGCTTCGTTCATCAAATTTATGATGAGGTCTATGACGGAGTTCATCCGGCATAGCATTGATGAGTTCCAAAAAGATGGCAAAACTTGAACAATTGCGTTATGACGGGATAAATCCCGTCGAAACGACAATAAGAATATATTGCCTTTGGCAAAATTTGAACAATGCGTTATAATAAAAGGCGATATATTGATGGAAAGCGGGGAATATGGGGATGAACGAAAAGGCAGCCAGGGCGATGCGGGAGTTCCTGGAGGCGTTGGGAATCGATCTCAAGGCGGCCGGCATGGAGAAGACGCCGGAACGGGTGGCGATCATGTACGGGATGCTCTTTGACGGCATCGGCCGGGAGACGCAGGACATCTGGGGGGAGACCTTTGATGCGGGGCCCGGGACCGATGGCATCGTGGCTGTGCGGCACGTTCCCTTTTACTCCATGTGCGAGCATCATCTCGTGCCCTTCTTCGGCGAGGTGAATATCGCCTATCTTCCTGCTCCCTGCGGTGTGGCCGGATTCAGCAAATTCACGAAGCTGGTGGAGATCATCTCCCATCGCCCCCAGATCCAGGAGCGCATGACCGGGGAGATTGCCGAGGCCATTGTTGCGGATTTGCGGGCACAGGGGGTTCTGGTGACGGTGGAGGCACAGCAGCTCTGCATGACCATGCGGGGAGATCTCGCCCATGGCACGCGCACAGTGACCTCCTTCAGTACGGGGCGGTTCCGTGAGGATGCGGCGCTCCGGCAGCAGGCTTGGAATCTTTTGGGAAAGGAAAACAAATAACCCATGGTGAGAACATATGACTTCAAGGACGGAAAGAGACTGGAGGTTGGCAGGAAAACCCTTGTCATGGGCATCCTGAATGTTACGCCGGACTCCTTTTCCGATGGCGGGAAATGGAACTGCGTGGACAAGGCGCTTCTTCATATGAAGGAAATGGTGCGGGATGGAGCGGATATCATCGATGTCGGTGCGGAGTCCAGCCGCCCCGGTTTTCAGCCAATGCCTGCCGCAGAGGAGCAGGAGCGTCTGCGTCCGTTCCTTGAGGCGGTTCTGCGTGAATGCCCTGTTCCCGTTTCCGTGGATACCTTCAAGGCGGAAACTGCGGAAATGGCGGCATCCATGGGGGTGCATATCCTGAACGATATCTGGGGACTCCAGTATGCGGAGGAACCCGGGCGCATGGCGCACCTTGCCGCATCCTACGGACTGCCCGTTATTGTGATGCACAATCAGGAGGGCAAGGAGTATGGGGAAGATATTGTCGCGGACATGAAGTCATTTTTTCGGGAATCCCTGCATATTGCGGAGAAGGCCGGAATGCAGCGGGAGCAGGTCATCTTTGACCCCGGAATCGGTTTCGGCAAGACGCAGGAGGACAATCTTGTGGTATTGCATCGGCTGGCAGAACTCATGGAACTGGACGGCGAGGAATATCCCCTGCTTCTGGGGGCCAGCCGCAAGAGCTTTATCGGCCATGTGCTGGATCTTCCCGTGGAGGAGCGAATGGAGGCGACGGGGGCGGTCTGCGTCCTCGGCATCCAGGCGGGTTGCCAGATCCTTCGGGTTCATGATGTGAAACCGATCAGCCGCATGGCGCGCATGGCGGATGCCATCATGGGGGCATGAGTATGGACAGAATTGAACTTAAGGGCATGGAATTTTACGGTTATCACGGCTGCTATCCAGGGGAACGGGAACAGGGGCAGCCGTGTTTGGTGGATGTATCCTTGCAGGTGCCCCTGGAGAAGGCGGGGAAAAGCGATGACCTCGAAGAAACGGTGGATTACGGGGCTGTGTTCCGCGATGTGGGGGACCTTGTGGAGGGGGAGCCGAGGAAACTCATCGAGGCGGTGGCTGAGGACATTGCCGGCAAGGTGCTCCGAGACTATCCCCTGGTGGAGGCTGTCTGTGTTACGGTACACAAGCCCAATGCCCCGCTTCCTGGAAAGTTTTGCGATGCTTCCGTGACGGTTGAGAGGAAACGCTAGGATGGAGTGGGAGTGCTATGTCAGCCTGGGAGCAAATCTCGGGGACAGGGAGCGGGCCTTGCGGCAGGCATTGGAACGGCTGCATGGGAGCGACGGCATGGAACTTTGCCGTGTTTCCGGCTTTTTTGAGACCGCCCCCTGGGGCAAGCCGGACCAGCCACCCTTTGTGAATGTGGCGGCGAAACTGCGGACGGAGATGGAGCCTCTGGAGCTCTTGGAAACCTGCCAGCGCATCGAGAAAGAGATGGGAAGGGTGCGTCATGAGCATTGGGGAGCGAGGACCATGGATATCGACCTGCTCCATATCCCTGATGTGTCAATGGACACGGAGCAGCTGCACTTGCCCCATCCCCATATGATGGAACGGGCTTTTGTGCTGGTTCCTCTGGCAGAGATCGCTTCCGGGCTGGAGATTGCGGGAAAGACCGTGAAGGAGCATTTGATGGCTTGCCGGGATACGGGGGAAGTAACATCTTGCCCGGGAAGCCCCATGGATTTTTCCCTGAAACTCATTGCCTGCGTGGATGAGCGGGAGGGGCTTGGCAAAGAGGGACAGCTGCTTTTCCGGCTGCCGGAGGATATGGCCTTTTTCCGTCAGCAGACCTGGGGAGGCACGGTCATCATGGGCAGGCGCACTATGGAATCCTTGGGGAACCCTCTGGACGGGCGGAGGAATATCGCCCTTTCCCGTCAGGGGATGCAGAGGGAAGGCTTCACGGCCTGCCGCTCCCTGGAGGAGCTTTGGCAGATACTGTTCCAGTCCCCCGATGAAAACACGTATGTCATCGGGGGCGGGGAAATCTACCGGCAACTTCTTCCCTATTGCCGGGAGGCATTCGTCACACGGGTGGCGGCGGATGGCGGGGCGGATGTGTTCCTGCCGGGGATGGACGAGTTTTCCCTGAGGGATTGCCGCCAGAGCGTGGATGCGGCAACGGGGCATGAAATGAGTTTTTGTCATTATATTCGTGGAGGCAGCGGGGATGGAGATTTTCAAGAATGACTGGGCGGATTATCTGAATGAGGAATTGAAGCAGCCCTATTACCGGCAGCTTCGCCAGTTCCTCATCGGGGAGTATCGGACGCGGCGCATCTATCCGGACATGTATGCCATCTTCAATGCGCTTCATTACACGAGTTATGCGGACGCGAAGGTGGTCATTCTGGGCCAGGATCCTTATCATGGGCCAGGGCAGGCCCATGGCTTGAGTTTCTCTGTCCTGCCCGGAGTGGAGCCTCCTCCTTCCCTCATCAA
>JAFSWY010000273.1 GCA_017444295.1 Selenomonadaceae bacterium
GATAGTTCATACAGCGCAGCAAAGTGCTCTTGCCCGAGCCGGAAGGCCCGATGATGACCACCACCTCCTGCGCCGCGATGCTGAGGTCGATGCCCTTCAGGATATGCGCCTCCCCAAAGGACTTGTGCAGATTCTCAATTTCTATCATCGATCTTGTACCTCTTTTCCAGATAAGCCACAAAGCGGGAAATGGTAAGTGTCATGGCAAGATAGATGATTGCCACGCAGAACCAGATCTCCAATGCCCCATAGGTGCGGGCGATGATGAGCTGCCCGCGGCGGGTCAGTTCCTCGAAGCCGATGACCGACACCAGGGAGGAATCTTTCAAAAGGGCAATGAACTCATTGCCAAGAGGCGGAATCACGCGCTTGAATGCCTGGGGCACGATGATGTAGCGCATGGTCTGCCCCCAGGTCATGCCCAGGGAACGCCCCGCCTCCATCTGCCCCGCATCAATGGACTGGATGCCCGCACGGAAAATCTCCGCCACATAGGCACCGCTGTTGACACCGCAGGCCAGGATTGCCGCCATGAAAGGATCCATGCGCTGCCCCGTGATCACCGGGATGGCGAAATAGATCAGGAAAATCTGCACCAGAAGCGGCGTCCCCCGAAAGAAGTCCACATACACCGCCGCCAGGAAGCGGATGGGACGAAAGGAGGAAATGCGGGCAATGCCCACGAAGAGACCGATCACGACGCCCACTGCCACCGACAGCACCGTGATCTTGATGGTAACCCCCGCTCCCAGCAGGAGCAAGGGCAAGGAATGGATGACCAGGTCGAGATTGAACTCCATAGATTTCACCCTGTTTGCAAAAAATATTTCAACCTATTGTAACATCATTGCTCAAATTTTTCCATAAAAAAACCGCGTCCGTATAGAACGCGGTCAAATACGATTCTATTGCTTGTTGGAAACGCCACCGAACCACTTGTCGTAGATCTTCTGGTACTCGCCGTTTTCCTTGAGCTTCTTGAGGGCACCATTGACCTTCTCCTGCAGCTCCTTGTTGTTCTTGTTCATGGCAATGCCATAGTCCTCCGCCGTCAGGAGATCCGGCAGCCCCTTCACGCCCGTGGCTCCGCTCTTCGTGATGTAATAGTCGTTGACAGGCCGGTCGTTGACCACCACATCAGCGCCTCCGGTCTTGAGCTCCATGAAGCAGTCCGGCGGGGTATTGAACTCCTTGATCTCGGCACCCTCGATCTTCCGCACTTCTGTCGCGCTGGTGGTACCAAGCTGGACAGCAACCTTTTTCCCCTTGAGGTCCTGGAAGGTATGGATGTCACTGTTGTCCTCCCGCACGATCATCGAAAGCCCGGACTGGTAATAGGGATCGCTGAACAGCACCTTGGCCTTGCGCTCCTCGTTGATAGTCACGCCGGAGATGATGACATCGATGTTCTTTGCCTCCAGGGCCGGAATCAATCCATCAAAACCGATGTTCTGGATCTCCACCTCATAGCCGAGTTCCTTTCCCACGGCACGAATGAGATCCATATCGAAGCCCTGGTAGTCCTTCTGCGTCTCATCCTGGAACTCGAAGGGCGCAAAATCGATGGAGGAGCCCACCTTGAGCACCTTGCTGCCGGAACCGGAGCCTGCCGGCGCCGCACTATTTCCGCCGCAGCCGGCCAAGGCCATGGCCGCAAAGGCGAGCACCGCACAAAGAGCAAAAATCCGTTTCATAAACACTCCCTCTTTCTCTTTTGAATTCACATAAACAAAGCCCGGAATTGCTCCGGGCCGTTTCGCAAAATCTTAAACCGCTGTCCTCAGAACTCCGTCTTCTTCTTGTTGAAACAATCGCGGCAATATACCGGACGATCGTTCTTCGGCTCAAAGGGGACTTCCGTCTCCTTGCCGCACTCTGCGCAAACCACCTTGAACATCTGGCGCTGTTCCCCGCCATCGCGGCTGCGGCGGCGCTTGTCGCGGCAATCCCGGCACCTGGCCGGCTCATTCTCGAATCCTTTCTCGGCATAGAATTCCTGCTCACCTGCACTGAAGATGAATTCCTTTCCACAATCCTTGCATACCAGTGTCTTGTCTTCGAAAGCCATGAAATAATCCCCTTTGACATAAAATACTAAATACCCCAATCCGCCAAACCATATTGTCCGGCTCCACCAAGGTATCTATCCCTTAGTATACCCGAATTTCACAAAAAAATCAAGCAATTTCTGGATCAGCTTTCATTTTTTGTACAATCTTTATTTCCTGCGTTCCCCAAAGCAACCAAGGTCTTTTCCATGCCCAATTCCTGGAGATTCTGCACCAGGAATTCCCTGTCATCCCCGGTTTCATACAAATTTCTCAAGACCCGGGCAAGCTCTCCTGCAGATGCATCCCCGAAAAGGCGGCAATACGCCCGTAAGGCATGTGTACTGCGGCATTTCAGCTTCAAGGATTCCAAGAGGTAACCCGCTGCTTCCTGCTGCCGGCCCCTTTTCCCGGCAAGCTCACCCAGGCAATAACAGGCAGTGGGCAGGAGATCCGCGGAATTGTCCTGGACCATGGCATCCTTTGCAGTCCCCAGGCTCGCCGCATGGCGAAGGTCAAGCCCCTTCAGGAAATGCCGTTGCGCTCCCTCATAATCCCGCCGGTCCCAGTCAAACATTCCCCAGAACATCTGATATTCCGCCGCCTGCGGATACTTTTTCACAGCAGCTTCCAACGCCTCGCGAATCTCTTCTTCCGGACGGCCTGTCAGCAGCATCGACTGGATCAGGATGGTATAGGGCCGGTTTGTCAAGCCAATGGGCTCCACTCCAAGGCGGATGGCCTCCCTTGCCGATGCGATGGCCTTCTCATACTCCCCAAGGCCATAGTAGCAATCCGTAAGGTAGACCGCATCCATATCCCGCCCCTTGCCTTCCGCCTGCAGCTTTTCCAGAAGCGCAAGATTCCGCCGCATTTTTGCCTCCATGCCGGACTGGGTATATCCCGTATGGTAAACAGTAATATCCTGGATATACTGCATCACTTTCCCTTTTCCTATTTTCTCTTCCGAAACATCCTCCAGCCGCTCGTGGACATTTCCTTCATAGCGAAGCCAGTGACAATTGCGGAACCCCCGAAGACTCCCTCCATCCCCTCCAAGGATTTTCCCGGTTTCCATATCAATATTCACCATGTGAAAAATAAGCCCTGCAACCTCGAAAACCTCATAATAATTTTCAAAAACAGCCCTCACTCTCGAACAGTCCTCGTCAAGGAAATATTCATCCGCATCCAAAAAGAGAATCCAGTCTCCTGTGGCTTTTTCAATAGCGAAATTCTTCGCTGCAGAAAAATCATCCATCCATTGGAAAAAAAACACCTTCGCTCCTGATGCCCTGGCAATATGCACCGTCTCATCCTCGGAGCCTGTATCCACAACAATGACCTCGTCAGCAATGCGCTTCATGCAGTTCAGCCACCTTGGGAGATTCTTTTCCTCGTTCTTCGTAATCACGCAGGCCGAAATCCGCATGCCCTTCTTCCTCCCTCATTTCTCCGCATCCATCGACAAGCGTTCCATTCTGCAATGCGTCACCTCACTGCTCCCTGTATCACTCTGCATTCCCCGTACAAAAGCGCTTCCATATCTCCCGATACTTTCCCTCCAGTTCCCTCATATACGCCTTGCTATCCATGAGCCGCGACTTCAGGAGATGTTCCCGGAGCGCGTTCCTGTACTTCTGGATGAGTTCCTTGTTCGAGGCAAGCTGGACGATCTTCTTCACGTATTCCATCTGGTTCTCCGCCACCAGTTCCCCGAGATCCGCGCTCTGGAGAATGCTCGCGCCGAAGCGTGCCCCGTGGCTCCGCCCCCGCATCGTCACCACGGGAACCCCCATGAACAGGGATTCGCAGGTGGTGAGCCCTCCCGTATAGGGCTGGGTGTCCAAAGAAATGTCAATGTCCCCATACTGCTCCAGATAATCCGGACTGTAGGGGCGAAGCTCCACCCGTCCCATGGGGAAATGCAGGCGCATGAGGCGTTCCCGCACCATCTTCTGCCCCGAAGGTATGCTGCATACCTTGCCCTTGATGATGATGCGCGAATCCCGCACCCGCTCCATCGCCGCGCGCCAAAGGCAGATCATGTCATCCGTGACCTTGGCGAAGTTGTTGAAGCAGCCAAAGGTCACACAGCCGTTCACCATCACGGGAGCCTCCTTCGCCACCGGCGGCATCTCCCGCACCGCTCCCGGGTCATAGCAGAGATGGCACCCGGCAAGGCGCATCGGCTCCTCCGTGAAGCCCTCATTGCGGGCGAGGGGCATGCAGACCTCATCGGAGAGCACATAATCCATCACTCCCAGCCCCGTCGTGTTCATGTAGCCGATGCCTGTCACCTGCAAAGGAGCAGGACGATAGGCCATGATATCGAGACAATTGTTCTGGGAATGGCCTGACAGATCCACGAGAATGTCGATATGATCCTCGGCGATCATCCGGGCCGCCGTTCGCCCAGAGCGGCCGCGGATATCCCTCCATTTCACGGGGAACCGCTGGAACCGCTTCGTCACCGCGTCACCGTTCCCGCGGGAATAGCAATAGACCGTGAAATTCTTCTCGTCGAAATCACGGAGAAGCGGCGCCACAAAATAGGCCACGGCATGCAGACGGAAATCCGGCGAAAGATAGCCGATGCGAAGCCGCTTGTCCGGCGACCGCTTGACCTCCTGATGGCTGTAGGGCGTGACCCCCGGCAAAAGCGCGGCATAACGCTCCGCCATCCGCCTAGAGGCCTCCGGCGACGTGGGACGGTAATTCATCATGAAAAGATACTTGCTGTAAAGATCCGCCCTTTGCTCCGCATCCTCCGAGAGTTCACTTGCCGCCTTGAGGGCCTCTGCCGCCTTCTCCGGATCCGCCGCCAGATAGAAGGCATCTGCCAGCCAGCCCTGGGCCTTGGCAATGATATGACGATAGATCTTCTCCTCCGCTGCCTGGTTCGCCCGAAGGAGCTTTTCGTCCTCCGGGATTCCCTTCCCCATATGCAGGCGGACATCCAGCTCCTTGCGAAGCCGTTCCACCCGGGCCTGCCTCTGCAGGGCATCCTCGATCACCGCCCGGAGCATGGGAATCTCCTCATCCAGCCGGAATTCCTGCCCCGCAACACCGGCCAGCACGAGCCGCGCCCGAAGATGCCGCTCATCCATCCCCAAGGCATCACGGGCCAGCATATCCGCCTCGTCGAAGCTCCCGCTGTAAAGCGCCGCTTCCGCCATTACCGCGGGCCCATCCGGCAGATTCCCGTCCATATCGAAAAGTTCCCTGGCACAGGCCCGCATCCCCCTGGGATCCCCCTCGGATGCAAATTTGTCCGCCAGCAAAAGCCAATTCAAACGCTCATCCATATTCAATACCCAAAAATCTCCCGCACGTCAATTTCCAGATCCTCGTAGAGGCTCACCTTCAGGCTCAGCTTGACCTCGATCCTTTCCTCCTCCGGCATCTGCGCGAGATATTCCTCCGGATGGTCGCGGTAGACAGCATCCAATTGGTATTTCCCGTCCACCAGATGATAGACCACAATGGACTTGTCCCAGGGATTGACAATCCAGTATTCCCTCACGCCAAACCTCTCATAGGTGTCCTTCTTGATGCCCATGTCCCGCTTCTCCGTGCTCGCGGAGAGAATCTCCACCACCAAATCCGGCGCGCCGTCCACATGAAACTCCTTGATCTTGCTTTTGTCGCAAACGATGATCAGATCGGGGATATAGTGGGACTTGTCCTCAAAATAGACATCCTCCTCCAGAAACAGCTCGCAACGCTTCCCCTTCAAATGAGCATAGATAATTCCTGCGAGATTTCTCTGTATCCTCCTGTGGTTCGTGGCCGCCGGACTCATCATGACGACCTCGCCATTGATAATCTCGTACTGCCCATACTCCTGGTCATATGCCTTCGCTTCCGCCATCTCCATTCCCTCCCTCGCACATGCTCAGGAACTGTCAAGTTATCACCTGAACATCTTGCTGGTCCTCAGCAATCTTGTTCAGTTTATTTCGTGACAGTTCCTAACCAATTCCAGCAACATCTCCCGTTCCTCGTCCCCTGCGCTCTCTCCAAGCGCCGCCTGCAAAACATCCCGTACCAGACCCCTGCGCTCAGTCGAGTGAGCGATAAGAGCCTCATAGAACTGCCGATGATGGAACACCGCCTGCTTCGCAAAGGCCGCAAGGTAGTCCGGAAACATCCCTGCCTTGTCATAGAGCGCCCAAAGCGCCTCGCATTGCCTTTCCGCATCAATGCCGTACTCGATGCGATGCAGGATGCGGGAGAGCTCCTTTCGCTCCTCCGCCGTGTACATGGATTTCAGCAGAGCCATCTCCGGCATGGAACGGGCCGCCCGCACCAGCCAGAACTCCACCTCCAGATCCCCCTGGGTATTGTCAAACCCCGCCTCCTCCAGCCGCTGGATGAGTTCCGGGGCCCCCTTCCGCCGCTGGGAAGCCACGCGAACCTCCTTGTAGAAACAGGCGTACATCAGCCGCTCGAACTCCTGCGTCGCGTAAAGCCGGGACACCACATTGTAGTAATGCCCCTCCATGAGATGCTCAAGCACCGACCAATGGCGGATATTGCGGAAACTCGTGAGCCAGGCCCCCGTCTGCTTGAGGAACATCCCAAGCCCCGCCGCGATATCCTGCGGGTTCCCCACATGCTCCAAGGTCAGATCCCCGATGATGTAGTCAAAGAACTCCCTTGGGAAAGGCAGCGGCGTCTCCCGATAGTCCAGAATCGACCATGCCACCCGAAGCCCCCGGAACTCTTCCTTCTCCCGCAACTCCGGCTCAGCTGCCGCCGCATAGATTTCCGCCACGGGAAACATCTCCCGAAGCTCCGGCAGATAATCCACGCTCTCCACCACAAGAATCTTCAAGGGAAGCTCCCCCGGCGCAAGAAAGTTCAACAGCTCCGGCTTGATTTTCTCCGCCACGTCGCTTCCTCCTTCGGGAATCGTCTCTCACTCACGTTCCGGCAAATCCGCCAAAACCTGCCGAATCGCATCCATCACCTGCTGCGCCGAAATCTTCCTCGAGCATTCATAGGCCCGTTCCGTCCCGCCATAATAGGGACAGGCATTGCATTTCCCATAATCCACCCTGACATCATTGAAGCATCCATGACATACCAAGGGATTCATTACACGATATGGTGTCTGAAATTCGCACCAAACAGACGAAAAACCACTAATCAATACAACAGGAATATCCAGCGACCACGCTAACCATGACAAACCACTTCCCAAGCCAATAAAAAACTCTGCATGGGCCAGCACCTCTGCCCGTTCCATCAAGGGAAGATTCCCCGTGAAATCCTCTGCCCCCTCCGGCATTCGCATTACAAGGCCATGCCCCGCACATTCCCTGTCACGGTCGATGCAGAGCACCCGATACCCCATCTGCTTCAGGAACGCAATCACCATATCCCATCCATGGGGATTCAGCCACGCCTTTGCCGGAGTGGATGCCTGAACCCCAATGCACACATAGGGTTCTGCAATCCTCCTGCCCGCCTTCGGCCTGAATTTCCTCGCAACCGGCATGGGAACCCGCAAAATGGTTTCCCCTATTTGCAGCAATGGAAGTGCCCTGGCATCCTCCGTGGAACAGATTGGCATGTTGACCCATGCCGCCAGATAATACGTTGCATAGGTATCCCCGTCCGGGCCGTCCCTCTGCTCTATCCCCGGGTAATAAGCCGCCGCCAAATCTCGCATGTACTCCGGGACAGTGCAGCTGATGCGGCAACCGTGCCTGCGCTGAAATTCCTCCATATAGGGGAAAAGCGCCAGATTGTCTCCCATAGCATGCGCCGTGAACATGAAATGCACCCTCTGGTTCTCCCCTTCAAAAAAATGGGAGAACACCAACGCTCCGTCCTGATAAATCTGAACCTCCCAGCAAACAAAGAACTTCTCCATGGACACCAGCACCACGGCAGAAACATCCTCGTCCAACACCACCAGATTGCTCTCATGGTCTGCAATCACCACCTGGTAATTCCCCTCCGGAACCTGCAAGCGAAGCCCCGCATTGAAATCCATGGCTGCGCCCCGGATCCCGATATCCCCCACCGGAGGCAGGGGCATTGCATAGTCCCCATGAAAGCGTTCCAGTTCCTGCTTCAAAAGGTCCTCCGGAACATCGCGAAGCAAGGGTCCGCAAAAATACCGTACAGCATATTCACTTCCGGACATATCCCTCACACCTCCGGATGGAGTTCCGTTCCGTACTCCTTGAGGAACGCCTTCTGGTATCCCTTGTACTCCTGCGCCAGCGGCTTTTCCTTTGGGCAGTGGATGCACCAGAAATCCTCACTCTGGTTCGGCACCACCACCCGGCGCCCGCGCCTCCTCATCTCCATGCACATGGAAGTATCATAGAGGTGCCATCCCGTGAAGAGATCCTCCCGCCAAGGAATATCGTACTGGGTCGCAAGGAACAGCCCATCCACAGCCTCCAGCTCCATATACTTCCCCTCCGGCTGGCGGCACTGGGAATCCACCACACTCTCCGGCTCACAGGCATGGAGCACCCTGCCATAGGTGCGAAGCCCATCCCACCAGACGCCGCTTCTGGGAAGGGACCGGCAACCGATGACACCCACCAGACCAATGGTCTCATCCGAGAAAAGCTCCAGCAGATCCCTCACGAGATCCTTGTTCACCACCAGAGTATCCTGGTGCAGATAGACCTTGTACTTCGCATCGGACTCCCGCATCCCCCGATTGTACCCCGAGCACATGGAGACAGCCCCCCGCACCGGCAGATACTCCGCCCGAATCCCCGCCGGAAGGCGCAAATGCTCCAGGTACAGCAAACACTCACTATACCAATCCTCATCATTCACACAGGTAACAAAACAAACTTTCCCCGCATCCGTCCCCATACAACCCTCCAACAGCAAACAGAAAAAACCGCACCAAAGTTCAATCAAGCACCCCACCAAGGAAGAGCGGGAGCGATTTCCCGAGCGCAGCGGCCGCCCGAAGGGCTGGCCCGCAAACGGCATCCCCGTGACCACTCGATGAATGGCGCGACCTGGTAACGGGAGCAAGCACCTTTATGGGTACCCCTTATCCATGCGGGACATTTAGCGAAGCCGGGAAAGCGCTCCCGCTCTTCCGCCTCGCCATGCGGGACATTGCAGGAACCTTCAAGGAATAACCTGTCGCTCTGCTTGTCTAAATTTTCTTGCCCTGCGTTGTCGTCGTTCGGCGTAGCACCGCTACGACTCACTCCTCCGCCTTGTTCAAGAAAATTTATCCTGCGCATATCTATCACGTTATTTCTTTCAGGTTCCTTAGTGAAGCCGGGAAAGCGTTCCCGCTCTTCCGCCTCGCTTAACGTACTGCCTCCCCACGCCCTTCTTCCAGATACTCCACCATCGCATCATAAGCCTCCACAATCTCCTCCGGCGAAACGCAGCTGATGCAATGCGGCATCATCGTGCAGCATCCCCCCAGAACCGCCGTCTCATTGCAGGGAGGAAGCGCATGTTTCGGCCGCAGCACGATGGCCGGCGTGTGCCATGGGAAGAACCGTTCATAGGCGCTGTAGACCGACGGGTCTGCCTTCATATCCTGCGCCTCCGCCATCACCTCGATGACCGGCACACGAAAAGCCGCCGCCATATGGAGAATCCCCGTATCATTGCCGATGTAAATATCCGACATGGCAACAATGGCCGCCATGACCCGTAGATATGCCTGACCGATGAGGTTCAGCACCGACCCGCCCGGCATGCTCCGTGCAAAAAAATCCCCCTCCAGATCCACATCGTTCCCTCCCAGCAGGACAAACCGCGTCCCTGCCTGGGCAATGGGCCGAAGAGCCGCCACATATTTCTCCACCGGATACTTCCTGTTCGTCTGTGCCGCCCCCAAAGCCACCACAGCAAGGGCATGGTCCCTCGCAAAATTCACCAGCAAACGGTGGGCAACAAGGGAGTCCTGCTTGTCAAACCAGAGCTCCATACTATCATTCTCCACCTGCATGCCGAAATCCTGCAACAGGTAAAAGGCACGGGCAACCTCGTGGACAACCTCCGGCGGACTCGCCAACACCCGGCTCAAAAAGAGATTATGCCCACGGTTGCTTCGCGCCTTCTCACGGCTCACCCTTTCGCTGTAACCAATGCGTTCCCGCGCCCCGCTGAGGAATCCCAATAGCAGCGTCCAGGAACGATCCGTTCCCCATTGGGGACAAAAACAGATATCATAGAAGCGCTGCCAAAGATGCCTTTGGCAGAAATGGACCGCCGACCGCAAAATATCCTGCAACGCCATACGAGGCCCCGAAGCAAAATCAAGCACCTCATCCACATAAGGACAGAGCTCCATCAACGGCCTCACAACAGGATTCACCACCAACGTGATATACGCCCGGGGCCTGTTTCGCCTGAGCTCCCGCAGGAATCCCGTCATCATCACGCAGCCGCCGATCCCGTCCAGTCGAAGCACCAAAAAGCTTTCCTGCCGCGTCCTGTCGATGGCCCGAAACCCAAGTTTCTTGAAGGCAGGCTCCATATATCCCACAAACTCCGGCAGGTCAAACTTATGCGTCACCACCGTCTGCTTGATATAGGAATCGCAAATATGTTTCAGATGCTTGGCCTCGTCCATTCTCTCATCCCACCTGTTCCTCTTGATATCATCATTATAACGTATTGTTCAAATTTTGCCAAAGGCAAAATCAAATCATCCCTGCCTCGTCATAATGCGGAATGCCTCGACGATCTCCTCCGGCCGCACCTGTTTGATGCAGTGCGCCTCCCGCGACATGCAGCCGCCATAGCAGATGGCATCCCGGCAACCCTCCAGCGCATGCTCCGGACGCAGTGCGATGTAATTCGCCCGATAGGGCTCGAACCTGCGGAACTCGCTGCACACCCCCGTGCAGACCCCCTCCCTGTCCACCGCCTCCCGAT
The DNA here is from genome assembly GCA_017444295.1 of Selenomonadaceae bacterium. Lineage (GTDB taxonomy): Bacteria > Bacillota > Negativicutes > Selenomonadales > Selenomonadaceae > UBA3796. The sequence continues at coordinate 10,941 of JAFSWY010000273.1, forward strand.
AGATGACAATGACAGGACAACTGCAAGCCGTTGCCGCATGCATCATGCCCGTATCATTCCCCATAAACAATTCCGCCAGGGAAATCACTGCAACCGACTCCCTCATGCCGGTCTTCCCCGTGAGATCCAGAACCGTGCCCAGGGGCAGATTGGCCTTCAGGAATTTCCCGTCCGATGCTTCCTTAGGGCCGCCAACGATAACAATGCGCCCGCCTTCCTCCACAATCTCCCGAAGCGCCTCCAGCCATTGTGCTGCAGGATACTGACGATTGGCAAAGCCCGCTCCCGTGGAGAGCGCCACAAGATGCCCGTCCGCCCCAAAATCCCCCAGAAGTTCCCGTGCCCGCCTCATATCCGCAGCTCCCAGCCACACCTCCAGGGATTTGTCCCGAACCTCCAGCCCCATAGCCTCCAAAAGATACAGATAGCGATCTGCCTCATGGATGAGTTCCGGCGGGTTCACGATGGCATCCGTCAACAAATATTTTTCCTCCATCAACAGGGCAGGTTCCGGCAAATAGAGATCATTGACCGCATCACTGAAGCTCCAGCGCCTTCTTGCGCCGCTGAGATAGGCCAGCAGACGCATCTCCGTCGGTGCGGAACCCCAGACAGGAATCAGGCAAATATCAAATTTTCTCTTCCAAAGGCGCTCCCGGCAGAACCCAAGGATTTCCTGTGTCCCCGTCACGGGATCGTCCCCTCGGTGAAACCTCGGCAGTGCAAAAGAAAGCACCTCATTGACATATGGGCAAAGTTCCATCATGGGATAGGCTACAGGGCTTGTGGCCAATACAATGTACGCCTGGGGACAGTTGCTCCGAAGTTCCCTGAGAAAAGAGGAGGTCAGGACATTGTCCCCCACGGCCCCCATGTCCACCACGAAAATGGAAGGAACGCTCCCCGCCATCTCCTCGCGAAATCCTTCCTTTTCAAAGACCCGCTCTGCCACTTCATAAAATTCCGCAATACTGGCACGAATCCCTTGCCCAAAAAACTTCCCTGCGGCTTCCCAAATTTCGTTGCCACTCAAGTTCCCCATCCCCCATATCCCTTGAAAAAAAGAGCCACCTTATCGGCAGCCCTTTGTGTACCTGTTCACGCTTTGTCCTACGATTGCCCAAGCAGTTCCCTGCCCATGCTTTCCAGCCGTTCCCCAATGGTTCTCCTCAGATCCTGCACTTGCTTTATGCTGGCCGCGGTAGTCTCTATGCGGTCAAGTTTTGCATCCATCATTTCCATATTCGTTCTCATTGCACTCAACCATTGGGAATGTTCCTGCACCGTCTTCTCCAGGCCATCGAATCGCTTCTCCAAGCCATCGACTTTCTGCTCCAAACC
>JAFSWY010000027.1 GCA_017444295.1 Selenomonadaceae bacterium
TGTATACGGATCCCACCCATATCAAGGTATCCGATCCCGGCCATATCGAGGGCAACACGGTATTCACTTATTTGGATGCCTTCTGCCAGCCGGAGCAGTTCGGACGCTATCTGCCGGAATACCGGAGCCTCGACGAGCTTAAGGAGCACTACCAACGCGGCGGCCTCGGCGACGTGAAGATCAAAAAATTCCTCAACGCCGTCCTTCAGGAAGAATTGGAGCCCATCCGCCAGCGCCGTGCAGAGTATGCAAAAGACATCCCTGCGGTTTACGACATGCTGAAAAAGGGTTGCGAAAAGGCAGAGCAAGCCGCCGCTGCAACCCTCTCCGATGTCAAGCGCGCCATGCATATCGACTATTTCAAATAATGACAAAAGCAACGGGTACAATGGCCCGTTGCTTCTTTTTTAGAACCTGTTTGATTTACAGTTTCAGCCCATCCAGCCAACGGGAGACCATGTCCCGCGTCACCTTGTTCAGGCAGCGGGCAGGTTTCAGGACTGCACCCTCGCAGGAAGGCTGGAGATAATCGTTCGTCTTGCCCACATCGCTGCCACCTGAAGTGCAGAATGGCACGACAATCTTGCCGGAAAGGTCATAGCTCTCAAGGAAGGTATTGATGATACGCGGGGCAAGGTACCACCAGATGGGGAACCCCACAAATATCACCTCGTACTCTTCCATGTTGGGAACCGTCCCATCAATGGCAGGTCGCGCCGCAGTGTCCTGCATCTCCACTGTGCTGCGGGAAGTCTTGTCATGCCAGTCCAGGTCCTTCTTCGAGTAAGGCTGGGCCGCCTTGATCTCATAGATATCTCCCTCCACGAAGTTCGACAGGAATTTCGCCACTCTTGCCGTCGTACCACCAATGGAAAAATACGCAATTAAAGTTTTCTTCGCCATGACTAAATCCTCCCTTTTTTATCTCTATCCAATCAATCCTTGGGCATGAGGTCTGCTGCCGTAAGCGGTCTTGTCTTTGCCCGCTCTGTCAGCTCTGCCGTGCTGGTAAACAGGACATCGCTGGAGCTATTGAGGGCTGTCTCGCAGGAATCCTGCAAAACGCCGATGATGAAACCAACGCCAACGACCTGCATGGCAATATCATTGCCGATACCAAAAGAAGCGCAGGCCACGGGAATCAAGAGGAGCGAACCGCCCGCAACACCAGAGGCGCCACACGCTCCCACCGTCGCGATAATCGAAAGCAGAAGTGCCGTGGGAAGATCCACATCCACACCCATGGTATGTGCCGCCGCAAGAGAAAGCACCGCAATGGTGATTGCCGCGCCGGACATGTTGATGGTTGCCCCAAGGGGAATCGAAACGGAATAGGTATCCTCATTGAGCCCCAAACGCTTGCAAAGTGAAAGGTTCACAGGAATATTCGCTGCGGAACTGCGCGTGAAGAATGCGTAGATGCCGCTTTCCCGCAGGGTTGTCAGAACCAGAGGGTAAGGATTGCGATGGATGTGCAGGAATACGATCAGCGGATTCATGACAAGGGCAACGAGGAAGAAGGCTCCCAAAAGAACTGCTAGAAGATGTGCATACCCAAAAAGCGCGTCAAGTCCGCTGGTTCCGATGGCATCTGCCACAAGTCCCATGATGCCGAAGGGCGCAAGGCGAATGACCCACTGCACGATTTTCGTGACGGCCTTCGCCAAGTCCGCAAGAAATCCCTTCGTGCCGTCCGATGCGGAGTGGAGCGCAATCCCCGCAAGCACACCCCAAGCCAGAATGCCGATGTAGTTGGCATCCGCGAGGGCATGGATTGGGTTGTCCACCACTTTCAGGATGAGGTTGTGCAACACCTCAACGATGCCGCCCGGAGGGGACAAGGTGGTATCCGCCACCTGCAAATGCAGGGCCGTCGGGAACAGGAAGGACATCGTGACACCCACAAGGGATGCCAGGAAGGTGCCGATAACGTAGAGCCGCACGATGGGTTTCATTGCCGCACTGGCATCCGCGTTCTTCTGCGCCATGGCGTTCATGACGAGAACAAAGACGAGGATGGGTGCCACGCCCTTCAAGGCCATGACGAAAATCTCGCCGAACACGGAAACCAGGGGAACAAGCCCCGGCGCCGCCAGGGCGATGACGATGCCAATACAGAGCCCCAGTGCAATCAATTTGATCAATGCGGTTTTCTGATAGGTCTGGCTAATCTTATGAAACAAACAAAACACTCCTTACATAAAAAATATTATTTATTCTCTTGCATGCTCCATGAAATACTTCTGTGCACAAAGAGGATTCTCTCTTTTTTCCAATACATGATAGATTCCATCAGATCCAAGCTCACGGGCTTTCTCCACATCCTGGAGCTGTATCTCCAGCATGTCCAAAAGCTGCTTTTTGAGCACTTTGTCATGGATGGGGCATGCCACTTCTACGCGGTATTCCGTGTTGCGGGTCATCCAGTCGGCAGAGGAAATGAATACAGCGGCTTCCTCATCCACCCCGAAAACAAAGATACGGGCATGTTCCAGGAACCTTCCAACGATGCTCCGTACATGGATATTCTCTGTGCTTCCCGGAATCCCCGGCACAAGGCAGCAGATTCCGCGGATGATCATGTCAATCCTGACACCATCACGGCCTGCCTCCACCAACTCGTCAATGAGCTGCCGGTCTGTCAGGGAGTTCATCTTGAGGATGATGCGGGCATCTTCCCCACGCCGTGCCTTGCCGGTTTCCCGACGGATGGACTCGATCATGCGGCGCTTGAAATTCACAGGCGCCACCAGGAGTTCTGCATAGCTTCCATTGAGATTGGAGATTCCCATATTGCGGAAGAAGAGAACCGCATCCTTCCCAATGCGTTCATCAGCTGTCAAGAGCGCAACGTCCGTATAGAGGGCCGCCGTCTTTGCATTGAAGTTCCCCGTTCCCACATAGGTGATGTAATCCAGCCGCCCCTCATGATGGCTCGTGATCAGGCAGACCTTGGCATGCACCTTATAATTGTCAAAGCCATAGAGAATATGGCAGCCAGCCTCCTTGAGGCTGTCCACCCATCCCATATTGTTCTCCTCATCAAAACGCGCCTTGAGCTCCAGAAGAACCGTCACATCTTTGCCCATCTCTGCAGCAAGCATCATGTAGCTCATGAGCTTTACATGACCCCTGCCGATGCGGTAGACCGTGATCTTGATGGAAACGACCTCCGGATCGTGAACAGCCTCCTTGAGCAAAGCAAGGAAGATGCCGAAATCATCATAGGGATAGGAAAGAAGCACATCATGCTCCCGAACCTTCGCCATCATGGAGGCATTTTCCCCAAAGCGCTCGGAAAGCGTCACGGGATGCCAGGACTTGTAGCAGAACTTCTCCTTCTGCGCCCTGGTGAAATTGTCCTCCAGGGAATAGAAGTAATCCAGAGTCAGCGGGGCAGTCGTCACAAAGACCTGTTTTTTCTCCAGTCCAAGACGCCGCCTCAGATACGGCGCCACAAGGGAATCCCCGTCACACTGGATCTCCAGGCGGACAGGAGACATGCTGCGCCGTTTCCGAAGTGCCTTCCTCATCTGTTCCAGATAAGTTTCTCCCAGTTCCACTTCCTCATCATCGGGATTGATATCCGCATTCCGGGTGATGGAAAACACCGCCTTGTCGATAATGGGATAGGACGGATAAATCTTATAGACAAACCACGAAATGATTTCCTCCAGCAGCACATATTCAATGCTGTTTCCTGGAAGGAGCGCATAACGCTGGAGAGATGGAGGCAAGGGGATGAGTCCCAGCGTCACCTTTCGCTTGTACTTGAGAAGCGCCGCCACATAAAGCCCCTTGCTCTGGAGCTGGGGAAAGGGATGATGCATGTCTATGATCTGTGGGGACAGGACCGGCAGAAGCTGTTCCGTGAAATAGCGGTCCAGATAGTTTCTCCGATCTTCATCCAGAGAGTTCATGGAACAATGTACAATCCCCTCGTCCCTCAGAAGATCCTGCAGCCAATGGAAGGTTTTCTCCCGTTTTCGGTAAAGCCCCCGACAGGAAGCGTAGATGGTATCCAACTGTTCCCTCGGTGTCATAAAGCTCTTGTTGTCCTTGAGGTTCGGATGCACGCGTTCCTGCTCGCAAAGGCTTCCCACTCTTACCATAAAGAATTCATCGAGATTGCTGGTGAATATCTCCACGAACTTCATGCGTTCATAGAGAGGCACCGTTTCATCCAGTGCCTCATCCAGCACCCGCGTATTGAATTTCAGCCACGAGAGTTCCCGGTTCTGGGTATAGCTTGTATCAATTTCCTTCTTTTTCTCCTGTGGCAGGCGCATCTGCCTCTACCTCCTGTGACTGTTCCACCTTCTCTGCTTCCGGCAGCACGAACTTGTAAAGATAGCCGTCCCTGACACCGGCATTCGTCACCTCGATGGCCTCGCTCTTGAAATGCTTGGCGATGGTCTGGAGAACGATCATGCCGGGAAGCAGCGTGCGCACGCGGTCCGGCACCACACGAAGAAGAACATCCAGCGTCTCCACAGGCACCGTGGCCCCCTCTTCGTTTTCCAGGAGTTTGATCATCTTCTTGAGGTTGGGAACCTTGATCTTCGAATTGCCCAAATCCAGTTGGAAAAGGTCGATATTCATCTTGTTGGCGGCGCGCGCTGTTCCTCCCACACCGCAGATGATGGGATACTTCCCCTTGGTCAGCGCAGGGAATTTCTTGATTTCATCCAACACTGCCTGCTTGATGGCCTTGCGCTCCGTCCTCGTCGGCAGCAGATTCGAAACGAAATTGTTATAGGTATTGAGGGAGCCCAAAGGAATGCTCACCGCATGCAGAATCTTCCCGTCCTTGTAGGGAACGAGCTCCGTGCTGCCGCCGCCGATATCCACGAGGAGCCCGTCCTGGACATCCGCCGCATGGGATGCCCCGATGAAGTCCAGCTCCGCCTCCGTCTCACCGGAAATCACCTTCACCTTGAGGCCGGAACGCTGCTCCACCTCATCCACGGCGGCCTTGCTGTTCTTGGCATTTCGGAGGGCCGCCGTTGCAAACACATGGACATCCTGAATGCCAAGGTCCACAAGCAGCTCCCTGAATTCCTTCAGGACACCGGAAACACGCATGATACCGGAAGGCATCATCTGCCCATTCTTCACATAAGAGGCCAGTCCCACGGACTCCTTCTTGTTGAGCACCAGGGACAGCCTTCCATATTCCATCTTGTAGATATTCAGCCGAACTGTATTGGAACCCACATCGATAACTGCATACATATCTTTTCACTCCCCCAACATCGATAAACAAACATGCCTATCCTTATTTTATTCGCCACACATCAGAAAGTACCTGCCAGGATTATGCAACAAATAAGTTTCATGTTTCCATGATATGTGAAAAATGCTCCCTGTACTGCAGGGAAAGAAGCAACAGGACCTGCCTCATGTCTTGATCTCTCTCCATTGTCTCCAAGGCTGCCTGCCTTGCCTTCAGCAGGATGTCCAGGTCCGTGAGGACATCGGCAATCTTGAGGTCAGGCAGGCCATGCTGCATGGCACCGAAGAATTCCCCGGGCCCTCTCAGTTTCAGATCCTCCTCTGCCAGCAGGAACCCGTCGTTCGTGCTCTCCATGATGCGAAGGCGCTCCTTTGCCGTTTCCGTCCTGCTGTCGGACACGAGGATGCAAAAGGACTGGAAGGAGCCACGCCCGATGCGCCCGTGAAGTTGGTGAAGCTGCGCCAGCCCGAAACGCTCCGCATGTTCCACCACCATGATGCTGGCATTGGGTACATTGACACCCACCTCGATGACCGTTGTGGACACCAGAAGCTTTATCTTTCCGGCATGAAACTCCTGCATGACAGCTTCCTTGTCTGCCGCCTTCATCCGTCCATGGATGAGCCCGCAGGGAATTCCCCGAAAAATGCCACATCGGAGTTCTTCATAGACTTCCTCTGCCGAGGGCAGGGGAAGTTCCTCGTTCATCTCCACCAGCGGACACACCACATAGGCCTGCCGTCCTTCCCGAATCTGCTTCAACACATAATCGTAGATGAGCGTCCGCCGCTCCGGGCGGCGCACAAAGGTTCTGACGGGTTTTCTTCCCGGCGGCAGTTCCTGGATCAGGGAAACATCCAGGTCGCCGTAGACCGTGAGCGTCATGGTACGGGGAATCGGTGTCGCCGTCATGACCAGCACATCCGGCAGCAAATCCCCCTGCTTCTCCAATGCCGCCCGCTGGGCGATGCCGAAGCGATGCTGCTCATCCGTCACCACAAGCCCCAAATGGGAAAACTTGACACCTTCTTGTATGAGTGCATGGGTACCAATGACGATATCCAACTCATGGGAACGGATTTTTTCATATACTTCATCCCGCTGCTTTTTCGTCAGCCGCCCCGACAGGAATCCCACACAGATGCCGAATTTCCCCAGGCTTTCCGAAAAGGTATGGTAATGCTGTTCCGCCAGGATTTCCGTCGGTGCCATGAGCGCTCCCTGACAGCCGTTCTCCACCGTCTTCACAAGAGCCAGCATGGCGATGACGGTCTTGCCGGAACCAACATCCCCTTGCACCAAGCGCCGCATGGGTACCATGCTTTCCATGTCCCTTCGTATGCTTTCCCATGTTTTTTGCTGGTCCTTCGTCAATGCAAAGGGAAGGGAGGAAGCCACCTGCCTCATGAGGCGGCTGTCCTGGAGATGGCGCACGCCTCGTTTTCCTTCCCTGTTCCTTTTCTTTATCACCATGAGACCGCACTGTATGAGGTAAAGTTCCTCAAATGCAAGACGGTTCCTCGCCGCTTTCATTGCTGCCGCATCTGCGGGAAAATGGATATTCCGGAAGGCCTCCATGCGTGGCATGAGCTGATATTTTTCAGAAACGGCCTTCGGGATGACCTCCGGTAGATCTTCCATATCTTCCAACAGCTTTTGGAGCACCTGCCGAAAGAATTTCTGGTTGAGCCGCTCCGTTGCCCGATAGATGGGCTGGATTCCGCAGGAGGCATCCGCCCTCTCATCCTCTTCCAGGATCTGGAAAGAGGACAACTGGTTCATGGCATAGTTTCCCCGGCCTCCATAGGCATAGGCAGCCTTTCCCGTAAGAAATATTCTCGTTCCCTGTTTCAATTTCTGCTTGAGGTATTTCTGGTTGAACCATGTCACCTGCAAGAATCCCGTGCCATCGCTGACCATGGCGGTCAGGATGGTCATATTCCTCTTCCCCGCCTGCTTTTCCGAAAGACTCATGACCACACCGGACACAGATGCCTTTTCTCCTGCCCGCAAATCCGCAATGGATGTGAGGGTGCTCCTGTCTTCATAGGCTCTCGGATACCAGGTCAGGAGGTCATATACCGTACGGATGCCAAGTCTTTCCAGCAGTTCCGCCTTTTTCGGCCCAACCCCCTTCAGGCAGCGTACACCATCCTGCAATCTCATGGCCGGTATTTATCCCAGATTTTTCTGGCATTCTCTCTGTCATTATGCAACTGGCGGACAAGATGCTCCACCGAAGGGAATTTCTTCTCTTCCCGCAGTTTTTCCAAAAAGACGACCTGCAGCAACTGGTCGTAGATATTCTCCCGGAATTCCTGTATATTCACTTCCAGACGACGATTGTTGCCCTCAAATGTGGGATTGTTGCCGATATTTGCCAGCCCGTCATAGCAGGTGCCTTTGTATATGACCTGTACGGCATAGGCGCCATTGGGAAGCATTGCCCGATTCTCCGAGATCTGCAGGTTTGCCGTTGGAAAGCCCAGTGTGCGTCCACGCCGGTCTCCATGGATTACCCGTGCCGTGAAAACAAAAGGGCGTCCCAGGAACTCATTGACCCTGTCCAGATCTCCTTCCTTGAGAAGTTCGCGGACGCGGGTGCTGCTGACAGGATGGCCCCCTGCCAGCACTGTGGGACAGATTTCCGCATGGAAACCATAGTCCTCCCCCACCCTCTGCAGCAAGCGCTGGTTCCCCTTGCCCTGCCGGCCAAAGGTGAAATTCGCGCCTGTCACGACATATTTTGGCGCAAGATTGTTCCGAAGAAGCTCCAGAAACTTTTCCGGGGAAAGTTTTGAGAATTCCTTGGTAAAAGGAATATTGAACAACACTTCCACACCCATCTTCTCAAGAATGGCTGCCCGCAATTCGGGACTGCCGATCTGGAGCGGCATCCTCTCCTTTGCCAGAATGGAAAGGGGATGGTTGTTGAACGTAAACACAGCGCTTGTGCCGTTCTGTTCCTTTGCCAGTTCCATCGCTCTCTGCACGATGCTCTGGTGGCCGATGTGCATACCGTCAAACATGCCAAGTGCCACAGAAATCCTCGGATATTCTTTTGTGATATCAGTAACCTTCGTATATGTCTTCATATGTGTTCCCTGTACACTTTCACAGGATAGATTGCCCTTTCCGTCAAATCATAACGCCCGATTCCCAAAAACTCTCCCTTGCTGTATACCCGCAGCAGGGAAGGCTGCTTTGTGCGGTCCCCTGTCGGCAGGCCGTTGCAGAAGGGTTTGATGCGCTCCCTCGGCAACTCATAGACAGCAATGTGGGAAAGATACGCCTCCGGGGAAAGCAATGCTGCCTCCCCCATTTCCTCCAGTTCCTCTATGGTACAGGCATCTTCCAGACGGAAATCCCCGACCCTTGTGCGGAGCAGGAAGGAAAGCAGCGATGGAATCCCCAGACATTTTCCGATATCCATGCAAAGGCTCCTGATATAGGTTCCTTTGGAGCAATCCACATCTATGAGAAATTTTCTTTCTTCCGTGGAAATTCGCAGCAATTTGATGGACCTGATCTCCACCTGCCGTTCGGGAATCTCCACAGCCTTCTCCTGCCGTGCCATGTCGCATGCCTTGCGTCCATTCAGCTTGACTGCGGAAAACATCGGAGGGCGTTGGGTGATGCTTCCTTGGAATCCCTCCAACACATTGCAGAGCTTCGCCTCGGAAGGCATGGGAAAATCTGCTGACTGTTCCGTGATTTTTCCGATGGCATCCCCGCTGTCCGTTGCCATTCCCAACAGGATTTCTGCCCGATAGGATTTGTCCGAGGCCGCAAGGTACTCAATGAGCCGCGCCGCCCGCCCCACCGCCACAGGCAATACTCCTGCGGCAGCGGGATCCAGCGTCCCCGCATGTCCCACGCGCTTGATTTGGAGAATCCTTCGCACAGCCCCCACCACGTCATGGGATGACATGCCCGGCGGTTTCAGTACGTTCAGGAATCCATCCATCAAATCCCGGCCTCCAGTGCCTTGCCAATCGCTTCCATGATGGCCTTCTTCGCCTCAGCAAAGGACATCTCCAAGGTGCATCCCGCTGCACGAACATGACCGCCGCCGCCAAAGCTGTCGGCAATCTTCGCCACATCGACTCCCTTGGAGCGCATACTCACACGGCAGAGCTTTTCTTCCTTGCACTTGAGGAGAACCGCTACGTCCACACCTTCGATGACGCGCACCATATCGATGAACCCTTCCGTATTCTCGATGCCCGCCGTAAGCGCCTGGTCCAGGAAAAGCCCTGCGGCCTTGCCATCGCAGAACCGCTCGATGGTCTGCATGGCCTCTGCCATTCCCTTGACCACCTCATAAGACTTCTGCTCCATTGCCTCGGATATGATATTCGGCTTGACACCATATTCCATGAGTTCTGCCGCCGCCCTCATGGTAAAGGGGGCAGTATTGGAATAACGGAAGAATCCCGTATCCGTGGCAATCCCGGTATAGATGCACATGGCGATGTCCCTGGTGAAATCCTGCCCCATCTCCTTGATGAGTTCATACATGATTTCCGCTGTCGCTGCCCGATTGGAATCCAGATAAAGACGCTCTGCCTCGCCCTTGTTCGTAACATGATGGTCAATGTTAAGAACAGGGGCATCCACGATATCGCCTACATCCCCGATGCGGTCCAGGGACGTATCAAGAACAACCAGGAGATCTGCCTTGATCTTCTCCTCCCGCTTCTCCTTCTCAGGTCTCTCTATAACCTCATATCCCGGCAATACAGAAAATATTGCCGGGATATCGTCATCGATGAAAACCTGAACATCCTTTCCCATGCTACGGAGCACATGCCCGAGACCCAAGGCGGACCCGATGGCATCGCCATCGGGATTCACATGGGCCGTGAGCACAAGTTTCCTGGCTCCTGAAAGAGCCTTTGCCGTTTCCGCTAATGAAATGTTCATGTTTCTTCTTCTTTCTGCTCCGATTCCTTCTGAACCTTTAGGAGCAATTCCTGTATGTGGGCACTGTAATCCAGGGACTTGTCCAACGCAAAAGAGATTTCAGGGGTAAACCGCAGACGGATCCTCTGGCCGATTTCACGGCGGATATAACCGAGAGAGCTTTGCAGCCCCTTCCAGCAATCCTCCACCTGCTTTTCATTTCCCATGAGGCTTACATACACCTTTGCCTCGCGCAAATCCCCTGTGACCGCCACCTGGGTGACCGTCACGAAGCCAATGCGGGGATCCTTCAGTTCCTGCAGGATGATCTGGCTGATCTCCTGCTTCATGAGTTCCTGAAGTTTTTCCACCCGAAGCTGGCCCATAAATCCCCGCCTCCTTTCCAACCCTTACGCATCCTGTTCTGTCCCATTGTCTTCCTTCGCCTGCTGCTCCTCCTCACGGCGCTTGGCAGCAGCCTTGTTCGCCTCCGTGATGGACGTCTCGATCTCTTCCATCGTGTAGGGCTCGATGATATCGCCCTCGCGGAAATCACGGAAATCCACAATGGAGATGCCGCACTCATAACCAGCGGCGACTTCCTTCACCTCATCCTTGAAGCGGCGCAGGGAATCGATTTCCCCGTCGAAGATCTCGATATTGTCACGGATGATACGGATCTTGGAATTGTTGAAAATCTTGCCATCCAGCACATAGGAACCTGCCACAAGCGCCTTGGAGAATTTCATGACCTTGCGGATCTCCACATGTCCCTGGACAACTTCCTTGTACTTCGGCGCGAGCATGCCGGACATGGCATCCTTCACGTCATTGAGAGCATCATAAATGACCCTGTACGTACGGATATCGATATCCTCTGCGTCTGCCATGCGGCGCGCATTGGCATCGGGACGCACGTTGAAAGCAATGATGAGCGCGTTGGATGCCGATGCCAGCATGACATCGGACTCATTGACTGCACCGACACCGGAATGGACAATGCTCACGCGCACTTCATCATTCTTGTTGAGGGACAGAAGAGAACCGTTCAACGCTTCCACAGATCCCTGCACGTCCGCTTTGACGACGATATTGAGATCCTTGATGCTGCCTTCCTGGATCTGCTGGAAGAGATCATCCAGGGAAACCTTCTTGGACTTCATGAGTTTCGTGCGCTGACGCTCTACACGCGCCTCCGCAATGGAACGTGCCTGCTTCTCATCCAGCACGGCAAGCAGGTCTCCTGCTGCCGGAACATCGTTGAAGCCAAGCACCTCCACCGGCACGGAAGGGCCGGCCTTCTTCACGTTGTCGCCGCGGTCGTTGACCATGGCGCGCACCTTGCCGTAGGTCGTCCCCGCAATAATGGAATCGCCGATGCGGAGCGTACCGCTCTGCACCAGTACCGTCGCCACCGGGCCGCGTCCCTTGTCCAACTCGGCCTCGATGATGACGCCTCGCGCCTCGCGGTTCGGGTTTGCCTTGAGTTCCTGCACCTCTGCAACCAGGAGAATCATTTCCAGCAGGTCATTGATTCCCATCTGCTTTTTTGCAGAGACAGGCACCATGATGGTATCCCCGCCGTACTCCTCCGGCACAAGGCCTTTTTCCATGAGTTCCTGCTTCACGCGGTCGGGGTTCGCCCCCGGCTTGTCGATCTTGTTGATGGCAACGATGATAGGGACATTTGCGGACTTCGCATGATGGATTGCCTCAACGGTCTGGGGCATGACGCCGTCATCTGCCGCAACCACGAGAATCGCGATATCCGTAACCTGTGCACCGCGGGCACGCATGGCGGTAAATGCCTCATGGCCCGGGGTATCGAGGAAGACGATCTTCTTGTCCTTGCAGATGACCTGATAAGCGCCGATATGCTGGGTGATGCCGCCGGCCTCATGTGCCGAGACCGAGGTCTTGCGGATGACATCCAAAAGCGAGGTCTTGCCATGGTCAACATGACCCATAACGGTAACGACCGGCGGGCGAAGCTTCAATGTCTTCGGATCATCCTCGATGTCGGGAATTTCCGTCGGGTCGACTTCCGTCGGAAGTTCCTCCGCCGTCACACCAAACTCGGATGCCACAAGGGCAGCCGTATCGAAGTCGATTTCCTGGTTGATGCTGGCCATGACACCCATGAGCATAAGCTTCTTGATGACTTCGGCTGCCGTGCAGCTCATCTTGCTGGCCAGATCCTTTACCGCAATGGACTCACCGACCTTGATATGCTTTGGACGAGCAATCTCCACCTTCTGCGGGACCGGCTGTGCTGCGCGCTTGTTGCGGCGATCCTTGCGATTTCCTCCCTGGCGCTCGTTCCGCACCTCATTCCTGCCGTCATCGCGTCCATTGCGCCCATTGCGGTCACGCCCGCCGCGATTGCTGTTGTCACGGCTCCGGCGATCCCTGTCCGTACGCGTCCCGTTACCTGCAGAACGACCTGCGCCGCTCTTCGCATTCCCGCTGTCACCACGACTGGGCATCCCGCGCCGGGAACTGCCCTCGCTATGGCTCTGGGAACGATTCTGTCCGGCTCCGGTATTGTTGCTGCGGGCAAAACCCTCCCTTGGCTTTGCAGGCGATTCCTGGGGCTTGCGGGCAGGTGCACTGCTGCCGCCCTGAACGGAAGGCTTCTCTGTCCTGGATTCTGCCGGTTTTGCTGCCGGCTTGTCCACGGGCTTTGCCTCCGGTTTTGCTGCCGGTTTCTCCCCTTGTTTTGCTTCTGGCTTGGGAGCAGGTTTTTCCGCCGGTTTTGCCTCCACCTTCTTTTGTGCCGCTGCCGGCTTGGACGCAGGTGCCGTCTTCTTGGTGAGCGCTTCCTTCACGGCATTGTATTCCTCGTCCCCAACACTCGTAAAATTATTCGCCACCTTAAAGTTCTTCTTCTTCAGGATATCCAGCACAGTTTTGCTTTCTATACCAAACTTTTTTGCCAATTCATAGACTCTATATTTCGACATTGATCCACCCCCATCAATATTTCCCTTCGCCTATCAGCTTCGCCAATGCCTTGCTGAATCCTTCATCCTGCAAAGCTGCCGCTGCCCGGTATTCCTTGCCGAGGCATTTGCCCAAAAGTTCCTTGGTCAGGCATAATGAAAAAGGGATTCCATATCTATTCGCAAGTTCTTGATAGTCCTTCCTGGATTCTTCTGCAGCATCCGCTGCCACTATGAGATATTTTGCCTTGCCGCCCTTGATGGCCTGTTCCACGGCAAAATTGCCGGAAACGATGCGCCCTGCTTTCTGCGCCATGCCAAGCAGATTCATGATCCGCTGCCCTGCCGCTTCCATCAGGTCTTCTCCATATCAAGAAATTGCTGCTCCAATTCATCATATACAGCACGGTCAATACTGCTCTTGAAGGATCGTTCAAGGCCTCGGTTCTTCCTCGCCGCCTCAAAGCACTCCCGCTTCCTGCAGATATAGGAACCTCGTCCCGCTTTCTTTCCCGTGGCATCCACGGAATAGTCTCCCTCAGGACTTCGCACGATGCGGATCATTTCCTTCTTTGGATGCTTCTCCTGGCAGCCCATGCACATCCGTTCCGGAATCTTCTTCACTGCCAAGTCATTCACCTTCTGCCGTAAAGGACTCGTCCCCGGTGACCTCTACCTCGTTCATGTTCTCGTCAAGAACCTCTTCCGCTGCCTGGGACTCGCTCTTGATATCGATTTTCCATCCCGTGAGCTTTGCTGCCAGACGGGCATTCTGCCCTTCCTTTCCTATGGCAAGGGAAAGCTGGTAATCGGGAACGACGACGCGGGACACCTTTTCTTCCTCATTGACCGCCACGGAGACGACCTTTGCCGGGCTCAGTGCATTGGCGATGTATTTCGCAGAGTCCTCATTCCACTTCACGATATCGATCTTCTCACTGCCAAGCTCATCCACGATGGCCTGCACCCGCATGCCCTTCTGCCCCACGCAGGAACCCACGGGATCCACATTTTCGTCCTTGGAATAGACCGCTATCTTGGAGCGCATGCCAGGCTCCCTGGCCACGGACTTGATTTCCACGACGCCCTCCTGGATCTCAGGGACCTCCAGCTCGAAAAGCCTTTTCAACAGACCAGGATGAGTGCGGGATACCACGACCTGCGGCCCCTTGTTCGTCTTCTTGACTTCCACGATATACGCCTTGATGCGGTCCCCGTGGTTATAGGTTTCCGTGGGAATCTGCTCCGCAGGCGTCAGAACCGCTTCCGTCCTGCCAAGATCGATGAACACATTGCGATTCTCGACACGCTGCACCAATCCGGTGATGATATCGCTTTCCCGGCTCATGAATTCCTCATAGATGATGCCGCGTTCCGCCTCGCGGATGCGCTGCACCACCACCTGCTTCGCCGTCTGTGCCGCGATGCGCCCGAAATTCGCCGGCGTCACCTCGATCTCGATGATATCATCCACTTCATAGTCCGGCTTGATGGCCCTGGCCTGTCCCAGGGAAATCTCGGTAACGTCGTTCTCCACTTCCTCCACCACCGTCTTGATGGCATACACATGGTAACTGCCCGTATCGCGGTTCAACGACACGCGAACATTCTGCGCAGAGCCGAAATTGCGCTTGTAGGCAGAGATAAGAGCTGCCTCAATGGCATCGAACAGGATCTCCGGGGCAATCCCCTTTTCCCTGCCGAGCTCCTTCAACGCTTCCAGGAAGCCCTGGCCCTCATCTTTTGCCTTGCTCTTCTTGCTGCTCAAGTCTATATCCTCCCATTCAAAAGTCAATGTGCAGACGCACCTGGGAAACCTTGTCCATGGAAACCTCCTGTGACTCATCCAGGGTGATCTTTCCATCACCATAGGCCGTCAAAATCCCGACAAGAATCTTTTTCCCGTCCATCGGCGCATAAAGCGAGACATCCACTGTTTTTCCCATCTCTCTTTGAAAATCCCTGTCCTTTTTGAGGACGCGATCCAATCCGGGAGAGGATACCTCCAAAATATAGCTCTCCGGGATGATATCGCGCTTGTCCAGCTCTTCCTCCAGACGCTCGCTGAGATTCTGGCAGTCATCGATTTCAATGCCGCCTTCCCTGTCGATGAAAACCCGAAGAAACCAATCGCGCTCTTTGACGTATTCCACATCCACAAGCTCGATCACGTCCTGCCCTTCCAGCAAACCTGCCACGATTTCCTCCACGGATTCCTCTACGTGCCTTGCAGCCATGCAGCACCTCCATCTCGCCTACAAA